>NZ_DAINOE010000033.1:0-38028 GCF_036735525.1 Arsukibacterium sp.
ATTGGCAAAATAATCGGCGATAGCCGCCACAAGTTGCGCTGGCTTTGCGTGGCTGGCGGCTAACTCTTGTGCAAAAGCTCTGGCTCTGGGATTGTGGTTTGTCAATTGTAAATTCATCTCGGCTTCGCGGGCGAAAGCCAACGCTGGTGGGGTGCGGCTGCTGCTAAGCTGATAACTGAAACGTTGTGACAGCACTGAATTGGCCATCACCAGCTCTGCCGGACGTCGGCTGATATTAGCACTGAGACTAACCGGCACGCCCAAACTAAAGAGATCGCGCTGGTGACTGGCTTCGGCAATTATCTGATATCGATCCTCAGCTGTTAACTCGCTTGCCGCAGCCATGCTGCTGCGTTGGTTAAAACGCGAATGAACTTGCCAGCGGCGACCATCAAACTCTTCGTACACCTTAGCACGCCAATACCATTCCTGTCGCTTTGGCCGCTCGCTTTGAAAATTGACTCTGAATGCCAACTCATCGCTTTGCACTAAATTTTCAATACTACCAGGATCCAGGCTATCTCCCAGACCAGTAATAGCGCTTTGTTGCGAAGGAATTTGCCATAAAGGGCCTATACGTGGAAAAAGTAAAAACAGCGCCAGCCATATAGGCAAGGTTAATAGTGTGGCACGCAGTAAACTGGTAACAGGTAAGCGGCTCTGCGCCGAGGCAAAGGTACGGTATTGTAAGGCCAGATTCAGCAAAAACACTGCGATGACCAGTAATGCCATGCTTATAGATTGATAAAAAATAAAACAACAGGCTATTAGAAAATACTGTACCCAAAAAAGCTGTTTAATGTCAGCTAAACGTTGTAATAGCAATAATCGCAATATGGCTGCCAATAACAGAATATGCAGCATTAAATGCAATACTCCCAATTGCCGGCCAGCGGCCAATATGGGGACTAACATCAGCAGTGCCAGCAAATTAATGATTAACGGCTTAACCGCATGCTGTCCCGAGTAGCTTCGATAGCCATGCCATAACAACAAGCTGGCATAGAGGGCGCTGCTCCACCAGACAAAAGCCGGTTGCAGTAATAACAGCAAGGCTCCCTGGATCAGCAGCAGATGCTGACTAAGCTGACGTTTACGTTTTTGATCCGTCAACCTATCCTTGTTCAAGTTACTGTTAGTTAGCATAATGCCAGCGCCTGTAAACAACGTTGCAACTGACGCTGACCACTACCAAGCTCAATTCGACCGGCCGGGCAAATAAGGCCATAACCAATAGCCTGTTTGTCTAATTCATGAAGTTGGCTACTGGCTTCCATCAAGGCTTGTTCCAGTGCCGCGCCGCTTAAAGCTGGCACCTGAACCCAGCATTGTTCATGATTTCCCTGGGGTAGTGCGGCCCGGCTTACCGGATTGGCCGGATCGCGGGCCAGGCGTTTAAACAATAGTTGGCGTTGGCTATCGCCAGCCTGATAAGGCTTAATTTCATCAGGTTGTAATTGCAACTGCTGCTGACCACTGTGCTCATCACCATAATGACGCTGTTGATGCACCGCAGGTTCCGGATAGACCCAGAGCTTTCCCGCCAGTCCCGGATAACTCCAGCATTGAAACAAGCCAAACGGAAAATCGCTACTGACTCTGAGGCGCGGCAGGTCATAACAGCCGCGATGCGCAAACTGGTAAGGGATCTTAACCTGACTATTTCTGTCTAGCCAATCCAGTTCTAAAGCGACAGCTTGCTGCAGTAATGTTAAAGTTAAACGTTGTCTGGCCTCCTTAGTACTAAGCTGTAATGGTAGTTGGCCAGCACGGCCACTGTATGCCTCTCCATCGTTACTGAGTTCTAGTTGCAGACCATACAAATTGCGAAAAGCCAAAACCATTGCCAGTAAAAATATACTGGATAAGATAAAGCAGAGCAGTAAAATCAGGTTATTCTGGTAGTTTGTTCCCAACAAATACAACAGCAACAACAGCACACTAAACCAATAGCCATAGCTAGACGGCAAGATATAAATCAGTTTTTGTGTCAGGCGAACACTGCTATCTTTTGGCTGACGTCGATCCAGCCACTTATGGAGTAGTTTCCAGTATTGGTTTGACAGGTGGCTGCGCAGAGTCATAACTGACAAGGTGTGTGTCGCAGCAAGTTTTTACTGTGTTGCTGCACTTCAGCATTGCTGTGAGGGTCTAGCCGATGCTCGGCAACAAAAGGGAAGACCTGTTGCACATCTTCGGCTGTTACAAATTGTCTTCCCTGAATAAAGGCCATGGCTTTAGCGGCACGCAATATGGCTTTAGCGGCACGGGGCGATAAGGGTAATAAGTCTTGTTGTTGCCGACTGGCATGTACCAGCGCCAGTAAATAATCAATCAGTTCAGCACTGGCGTTCACTTGTGGAACCAGAGCTTGTAACTGCAGTAAGTGCTGGCGTTCTAATTGCTCAGTTAATAAGTTCAGCCTGGAGCCATTATGATCAGAGCTTAATAAAGCGTGTTCAGCTTTTTTATCTGGAAAACCCAGTGATAACCGCATCATAAAGCGATCAAGTTGCGATTCTGGCAAGGCCGAGGTACCTGCATGATACATTGGGTTTTGTGTGGCAATAACAAAAAAGGGCAATGGCAGCGGGCGGGTTTCACCGTCAATAGAGACCTGCCGTTCTTCCATTGCTTCAAGCAAGGCACTCTGCGTTTTAGGACTGGCACGGTTAATTTCATCAGCTAAAAGCACTTGGCTAAACACCGGTCCGGCCTGAAAATGAAATTGCTGTGAGCGGGTATCATAAATGTTCAAACCGACTAAATCAGCGGGTAGAAGATCGTTAGTAAACTGTACTCGTCTGTAACTGAGCCCCAGACAATTAGCCAGGGCATGGGCGAGGGTAGTTTTACCCATACCTGGCAAATCTTCCAGTAATAAGTGACCATCGGCCAGCAAGCAACACAGCGCTAATCTAATTTGCGTTGTTTTGCCTAAGATCACGTCATTTAATTGTTGCTCAACTTTATGCAGCTGTGTCAGCACTGGCGCCTCAAAATTTATAGAACATCAGTCTGTTATACTACCTTGTCATCGCAAGCGATCAAGCAAAATAAGGGCAGCCGCAGCTGCCCTTATTTAATTGACATTATTAAATCAACAATGTGTCAAAATGCAAATCAAAAGTACACAGTTAGCTCAGCTGAGCAAACGCTTGTGCCTGCCAGACAGATTTTATAAAGCACACTGGCATCTTGTGAGTTAAAGCGGTCACGATAACGTCCACTGTCGCTGACGGTATCGATTAACACACCCGCCCGGTAAACATCGACCTCGTCGTTGGTAACGCTCCAACGCAGATCTACAATAGTAGAACCAGTACGTGCCCTGACCGCACGATGAAGTACCAAGCTAATGCTGCTTTGCACTACAGTTACGGTTTTTTCAATGGTGTCGGCTAAACCTGTACTATCAGTGACGGTCAAGCTAACCAGGTAATCTCCATCAGCAGAGTAGCTATGGCTGGGGTTTTGCTCAGTAGAAGAACCACCATCACCAAACTGCCACTGCCAGTTGCTGATATCGTTATCGGCATCGCTGGACAGATCAGTAAAATCGACCTGTAAACCAGAGGCTATGTAACTGAAGTCAGCGACAGGCGCGACCGGATCCGGAAAAGTAATATCATCCGCAAGCGCACTGAAGGTCAGGCCCCAGCTATTTAGTGTGCCGACATCGGCACCAGCGTTGTCTGACACAAACAATACCCAGTCACCCTGCATATTTTCATTATTAAAGGTATCAATAGCCCAGGTACCAATTAAATCATCAGCACTGCCACCGGTTCTGTTATGGATAATATGTTCAGTTCCGCTTGGAGAGGTTAAGCGAACAATTAAGTCGCCTCTCCAGGTATGGGTAATATTGATATCTACCGCAGTGCCAAACACTGTTGCTGCATCTGGTACATTAATTATACTGGTAATACCGGTTGGTGAGTTATCAGGGATAGGCACTGGTACAGTATTTTCATAGCTGTAGTCAGACAGGCCAAAAGGCTGAATATTTAAACTTGCTGTTGCGGTTTTGACTATATCGCCACTAGCACTGTCAATACCGGTAACAGTAAAGACGTAATCTCCCCAATGAGTAGACGGCGTTGTAGTGATATTTAATTGCACCGACTCGCCCGGCATGGCCTGAGGACTCGCAAGACTAACACCTTCTAGCGCAGGGCTAACATCGACACTTAACTCAACTAATTGGTTCCAGTCTGCCACACTGGTGATATCCAACTCAAAATCTGCACTTTCACCAGCAATAATTTGCTGATTACGCGGGGTTATCGCTAAGCGAAAACCTGGTGCCGGATCCGCTTCCATCAAAGCCGCGGCCAAGTTAAGACGTTTGCCTGATACTGTCTTACCCTCTAATGCCGTCAGACTATCGCCGGTATTCATCAGAATAGCTTTCATCTGAAAAGGACTGATGTCTGGATCAATTGACCAAAGTAAGGCCGCTGCACCGGATACATGAGGTGTTGCCATTGAGGTACCAGAATAACTGGCATAACCGCCGCCGGGTACGGTAGATACTATCGCAGAGCCAGGAGCAGCTAAATCGACAGAGGTTAAACCATAGTTTGAGGCGCCACTGCTGAAAATAGATAAGTTATCATTACGATCAGTAGAAGCAACCGAAACGATGACATCTAAATCATAAGCGGCCGGGTACATCGGATTTACATCGGCGTTTTGCCCCGCATTTCCCGCTGCAGCAATAAACAATATTCCCGCGTCTCCACCCGATTGAATGGCCTCACGAAGTGTGGTGGAAAAACCGCCGCCACCCCAAGAGTTAGTAGTAGCTTTAACATCAACACCATAATTGGTTTTTAAATTGGTGTAATAATCTATACATTCGATTGCCCCTGCAGTGCTACCACTGGTAGGGCCGAGAAATTGACAGGGTAATAGCGTTACTTGCCAACTCACTCCGGTAATGCCGACACCGTTGTTACCGGTTGCTCCTATGGTCCCTGCAACATGAGTACCGTGCGAGTCAGAATCCATTGGATCACCACTGGCATTCAGCGTGGAATAGCCAAACTGATGTCCGGGTAAGCTACCATCATTTACCCAGCGGTTATCGATCAGATCAGGGTGGTTATAATCCATACCTGAATCTATAACACCAATGATCACATCATGGCTGCCGGTAGTGGTTTGCCAGGCAGTAATGGCACTAATGTCTGCGCCTATAGTACCACCGGCCTGCCCCGTATTGTGTAAGCCCCATAAGTCTGTAAAACGCGGGTCATTAGGGATGCTCAATGGTGTCATTAAAGAGCTTACCAGATAGTTTGGCTCAGCCACTTCAATAGCTGGATGACGAGACAGTTGTTTTATTACAAAATCACGATTAACCCCTTTTGGGATCTTTAATTTGTGGATCCGGCCCTGAGCGACATGCCGCATCCGAATATCACGACCTTCAGCGTCCAGTTGCCGCAGACTAGCGCCAGTTTGTTTAATAAGTGTTTGCCGTTCCTGCTTAGATACGCCGGGTTTAAACATAATTAAAATGGAATCATCAGCAGCCATTGCAAGCTGGCTGGCAGAGGCCTGTCCGGCGCAGAGTGCGCTAGCTACAGCAAAAGCAATAAGAGTTTTTTTTGACATAAGACGTCCTGTTATCGTTATAAATGGATACTTCATGCGAAAAGCACCCTACATTGATAGCATGTAAATTCACAAATATTAAACAAGTGATAGATAATTAGAAAAAAGAACTAGTAGGTTTGGCAGGTTAAATGTAAATAAAAGCGGCTAAATCATTAATGCTGCTTCAAATACCTATTTTATATGTCTTATATGTTTATTTTAAAAATAGCCTGTTATTCCTATAGCAATATATCTTCTCTGCTTTAGCCTAGGCTTTGATCTACAGCGTTAAGGAATGGCTATGTTTGTGGTTTTAAAGTCAAAAAATGTAAACAAAGCAGGTGTGTTACTGCTTGCGTTTTTGACCATGAGTAGTGGTTCTTATGCGTCGACCGATATTTCTATTCCGCTTACATCACTGCTAGAGCGTCATGCTTTAGCCAACGGCATAGATATCATGCAGCTAGGTACTAATAATCAACTTGTCGTGTCACAGGATGGTCAGACAAATTACGCCTTTTTACTGCAACAAGGTGAATTTAATGACATTAGTTTATCGCAACATGGCTTAGGTAATCAGAGTCTTATCCGTCAGTATGGGAATAATAACAGTGCTGATATTTTGCAGCACGGTCATCAAAATCTTATTCAACTTGAGCAATGGGGAGGGAGAAGTTTTTCCATTGAACAAAGCGGTATAGGTGCTGCCATTTCTATTACTCAGTTCTAATTGGCATTACTGGTTAACATTAAAAAATAATATTTAAATACAACAGGGAGTTCCACATGAAAACTCGCATAGTGCGCAAACATCTTTTAGGGGTAGCGATAGCCTGCTGCCTGGCCGCACCGGCAATGGCACAAAATACAGCCATTATTCAGCAAACCTCAACTGCCGGCTCCGTTGAGGGTAACCTGGCGGAAATAAACCAGACACATCGCGGTGCTCAGGCGAACCTGGCTATTATAGATCAGGCAGGGGAGGCTAATGAAAGCTTACTGCGTCAGGATGGTACCTGGCTTGAAGCTTATAACTTTGTTACTGGCGATGAAAACCTCAGCCGGATCGAACAATTTGAAGACTGGCATATTGCCAGTAGTGAGATTTCGGGTAATGACAATACGTTGACGGTCACTCAGTCAGGGTTTTGGAATGAAGCCACCCTGGCCATTAATGGTGATGTTAATGATATTGACGTAAGGCAACAAGGCGATCGCAACGAAGCCTTTGTCACACTGAATGGCGATATGAACTGGAGTGAAGTAGAGCAATCTGGTAACACTAACTGGAGCAATAGCAGTTTCAGTGGCCAAAACAACTTTTTTAGTAGTGTACAGCAAGGTAATAACAACGAATCGGCAATATTAAATGGCGTCGGTAATGCTAATACCGTTGTAGTTGAACAAAACGGTAATGGCAACGTAGGCGGCATTGTTGGTTTAAATGGCGATAACAACCAAACCTCTATTCAGCAGACTGGCGGCAGCAATGTGTTTATTGCCTTCGATGTGCAGGGTAATGACAACTATATTGACGTGTTTCAGAACGGTAATGCTAACCAGTTTATTGTTGACCCTTTGCAGGGCGATGACAACATGATACTGGTTGATCAGGTAGGCAATGCTAATTTAGTGGATGCCCCTCTGGGTTTAATTGGCAATAATAACCTGATAGATGTAGTGCAAACCGGCGATGCCAATACTGCTTTATTAGCGACCGATGGTGATAATCATGATTTAACCGTTATCCAGGTAGGTAACAACAATAATGCTGAAATGTTGTTAGGTCTGGATGCTAATGCGGGATATATATACAGCAATGGTGATAACAATGAAGCCGTTGTAGCGCTATTTGGCTTTGATAATACTGCCGACATTACCCAGCGCGGTGATGATAACCTGGCTGTAGTTGATTTTGTCGGTATTGATAATGAGATTGGACTAGAGCAACGTGGTAATGCCAATGAAGCGATGCTAACCTCAGATGGCATTGTGGTCGCCAACCAACTTAACGTTGAACAACAGGGTGATATCAACCTTATTGATATGTTAGTGGCTGGCAATGGCAACCTGATTGATGTGTTACAGCGCGGAGATGGTAACTGGGTTGGCGGCAGCGACGGCTTACTGTCATTTAATGTGGCTGGTAATTCAGGCAGTGTCTCTATTGTGCAGCAAGGTAATGACAATGTGGTGTTGGGCGGCCAGTATAGCAATAACAGCGTACTGAGTGTGACCCAGGTAGGTGATTTTAACACTGCCATTGTTAATCAAAACTAACAGGATTAGGCGGCAGTATGCAAATACAGCCGCCGTTTTAGTATGAAATACTGGATGTTGCTGGTTTTGATGTTAATTCATCACCCTCCTGTCAAGGCGGATATCGAATTAAGTGGTCTGGTCATTGACCGGACCATTTCCCGTTTTGGCAAAGACTTCTTTTTTTATTATGCCGGCTACTGGCGTGATATTCCTGCAACTGATGGCGTGTCTGTGGTGGTTTACGAACAAGTATATCCGCAGGCAGGGACTTTTTTGTGGGTGGAGTTAGATCAAAAAAGGATCTACCAAACCTATTTTGGCCGGCGCTATAACAATGTCAAAGACATGGCAGAGCAAGCAATATTGATGAGTATCAATGAGTTGGCAAATATTCATACTGAACGCATGTTAGGTGAGCTGGAAGCTGATATTTTTTAAGGGATCACCATGTATAAATACGTAACTGTTTTAATTTTAGCGCTGAGCTGCTCAAGAGTCGCGGCTACAGAATTAGTCTATACACCGATTAACCCCAGTTTTGGCGGTAATCCATTAAACGGTAATTTTTTGCTGCAAAAAGCACAAAGTCAAAATGCCAATACGCCCGAGCGTCCCACTTTATCTTTTGTCGATAAATTTCGCGAGGCGCTGGAGCGCAATATTATTAACTCTCTTACCAGGCGCATAGCCGATGGTGATTTGGTAGAAGGTGTTTATAATACTGGCGAATACCTGATAGAGGTAACTCTAGCACCCGATGGCAGTGTGATTGTAAACATCACTAACCTGAATAACGGTGAAGTTACTATTATTACTATTCCGGTTATAGGGGGCTGATAATGCGCTATTTAGCTGTTGCCGCATTAAGTATTACTTTATCTGCTTGTTCGCTGGTACCAAAACCTGCAATAAATATTACACCTGCTAAGGTAGATAAGCCCAGTCACGCTTTGACGCAATTGCATCAGCAAGGGCGGCCGCGTCAGGCGATACCAGTATCGGTTTATGCTTTTCGTGATCAAACGGGTCAGTATAAGCCACAAGCTAATGTCTCCAGTTTTTCTACCGCCGTAACTCAGGGCGCGACCTCAGTGCTGACCCAGATCCTGCTGGATAGTGGTTGGTTTGCGCCACTGGAACGCGAGGGCTTACAAAACTTACTAACCGAGCGAAAAATTCATGGCGCAAATAAAAAAGCCAACGAATTGCCGCCGTTAAAAGAAGCTCGCCTGTTACTGGAGGGGGGAATTATTGGTTATGAAACCAATTTAACCACTGGCGGTATAGGTGCAGAGTACTTTGGTATAGGCGCATCTGAGCTGTATCGCGAAGATCAGGTTACCGTCTATTTACGCGCAGTAGACGTATTTACCGGTCAGGTATTGCTATCGGTGTCGACCACTAAAAAAGTGTTTTCACAGGAGCTGCGCGCGGGGCTGTTTCGTTATGTTTCATTAAACAGGCTGGTCGAAATGGAAGGGGGCTACTCTACCAATGAACCGGTGCAATACTGTGTCAGACAAGCGATGGAAACAGCAGTGGTAGAGTTAGTCGCTCAAGGCTTGCAACGTGGTTTTTGGCGACTGGATGATCAGGCGAGCTTAGCTAATAGCGGTTGATGGGCTGCGCCACTGCCGGGCTGTTGTAAATTACGCAACAGCTCAACACGGTTACGGGCATTGGTTTTGCGAAATATAGCGGACATATGTGCTTTAACCGTGTGAGCACTAATGTTTAGTGCTGCTGCAATTTCTTTATTACGTGCGCCTTTGGCCACCAGCTGAATAATCCGCTTTTCTTGCCGGGTCAGGCTACTACATTGAGAGAAACTGTAATCCTTTTCTGCTGGCGTGTCTGGAAACAGCATCGTATCTAACAGCCCAGACATGATATCCCGTGAATAGTAAAGTTGGCCAGCCATGAGTGCTTTTAACGCCATCAGTACTCTATCTAGCTGTTCATCGCGAAAGATCAAGCCTCTTATACCGTTGCGAAGCGCCACTTCGGCATCTATCAGACTGCGCTCTGCCTGAAAAATAAACACCGGACTTAATGTCATCAAACGTTGTAATTCAGCTGACAGCGTCTTACGATTAATTACTGAGGGTGAAAATTGAATCCCAATTAATGTATTTGCCTCTACCTTGGCAGCCAGTAAATAGTCGGCTAAAGAGGCTTGTTTAACATTAATAGCCACAGATTGAGCCAGCATGGCAGTATTATGCAGTTGCGAGCGCTCAGTTAAAATGATGAGCTTAGAAAACCTGTCCATTGTTTTCACCTTCAGCTTTGTTACCACACAGTGGTCTGTACCACTCAAGGAATTTATACTGGCGGCTTTGCTGAATAATTGCAACTATAAAATATTTTTTATTAAATTTGTTAATTTGCAGGCTATTTCCCTTGTAGCCAGCGGCTTAGCTGGATACGGTTTTTACAACTGGTTTTTTTGAAAATTGCAGAAACATGCACCTTCACAGTGTTGGCACTAATTTGCAGGTTTTCGGCAATTTCTTTATTGCTCATACCATCAGCAATATGTTGTGCTATAAGATTTTCTTTGCGGGTCAGCACATCATGCTGTGGTCGTTCAGGTTGTTGCCAGTGTTGATGTTTGCTTTGATAAGCCTGATCCAGCGCTTCAGACATCACATTACGAGCATAGTATAACTGACCAGACATCATGGTTTGCAACGCCATTTTAATTCGTTCAGCTTGCTCATCGCGGTAAATTACGCCCCTAAACCCCGCCCGAATTGCCCGGTTAGGATCTATCATGCTGCGGTCAGCACTAAAAATAAATAAAGGTGCTTGTTTTGAGATGGCCAGTAATTGCGTGGAAAACCCCTTACGACCTGGCATATCAGTATAAAAGGGATAACCAACCAATGCCTGGCGAAGTGGTAAAACGCTGAGCTCTGCCGGGTGACATTGCATAACATCAATCCCCGCTGCACGTGCTAGGCGGGTGGTGCTATGCTCATCATGGCTGTCAACTATTAAAAACAGTCGCTGAAACCGGTCCATGTCACGCCTCAAAAAGATTATTATTTTTATGCTAGCTAGTTTGACGCCTTGCTGCATCGGTTGCAACTATCAAAAAAACAGCAGCGGACAACTTGCTGCTATCAGCGGGCTTAGGTATCTTAAGCTAGGAATTTAAGGGAGAGGTTATGCACAAACTGTTATTTGTTTGTCTAGGGAATATTTGTCGCTCACCCACTGCACATGCAGTAATGCGTACAAAAGCGAGAGCGCAAAAGCTACCGTTGTACATTGACTCTGCCGGCACCAGTGCCTCGCATCGCGGTCATCCACCTGATAATCGTAGTCAGCAGGTGGCTTTGGCTGCGGGGTATGATTGTACGGGTTTAGCCTCAAGGCCGGTTAAAGACACTGATTTTGCTTATTACGATTTAATTCTGGCAATGGATAAGGATAACCTGCAGGAATTACGCCATCGCTGTCCCAAGCCATATCAGCATAAACTTCAGCTATTTCTTCATGCACACACCGATTATCCTGCTGTTGCTGAAGTGCCTGATCCTTATTACGGCGGCATTCGGGGCTTTGAGCAGGTATTAATGCTTATCGAGCAGGGCTGTGATGCCATCTTGCAACGATATTACCGCTAACACGGTGTAGTGTGCGTGGCGGAGTTGTCGATTATTTCAGCAGTTAGCATGACTGGTGGCATGGAAACAAAAAATCAGCCATATCAGCATTGAATTTACGTCCAGAAGTCTATAACTTGAATGACTTCTCTTTTTAGCCACAGGATTGTAAACGTGAGTACCTGGACACCGCAAAGTTGGCGGCAATTGCCTATCCAACAACAGCCCACTTATCAGGATCAAGCCGCCTTGTTGCAGGTTGAGCAACAATTGCATAAATATCCTCCGTTGGTGTTTGCTCAGGAAACCCGTGATCTTTTTAGTCAACTCGGGCAGGTAGCTGAGGGCAAGGGCTTTTTACTGCAAGGTGGTGACTGCGCAGAAAGCTTTAATGATTTTAACGCACCGAAAATCCGTGACACCTTTAAAGTGTTATTACAAATGGCCGTGGTACTGACCTTTGCCGGTGGTTTGCCCGTGGTCAAAGTGGCACGAATGGCCGGCCAATATGCTAAACCCCGTTCCAGTGATCTGGAAACCATTAATGGCATCAGCTTGCCCAGTTATCGTGGCGATATTGTTAATAGCTTCGAATTTACTGAGCAGGCGCGACAGCCGGATCCGCAGCGATTAGTCACCGCCTATCATCACTCAGCCGCTACTCTTAATTTACTGCGGGCTTTTGCTCAGGGCGGTCTGGCTGATTTGCATCAGGTGAGTCGCTGGAATATGGGCTTTGTCGAGTCGAATCCACTTAAAGATCGCTATCAAAGCGTGGCACAACGAATTCAGGAAGCACTGCGTTTTATGGAGGTGTGCGGTATTACTGCACAAAATTCACCCTCTATCCGAGAAACGCAGCTGTATACCTCTCATGAAGCTTTATTGCTGAATTACGAAGAAGCATTAACCCGGCGCGATTCGCTCACTGGTGAGTGGTACGATTGCTCTGCCCATATGGTGTGGATAGGCGAACGCACCCGGCAGTTAGATCATGCGCATTTGGAGTTTTTCCGTGGTATTAAAAACCCAGTCGGGGTTAAAGTTGGACCTGGCATGCACAGTGATGATTTGATCAGGCTAATAGATGCGCTTAACCCCAATAATGAAGCGGGTCGCCTTACGCTGATCACCCGGATGGGTGCTGACAAACTGGCAGACAAACTGCCAGCCTTAGTGCAAAGAGTTCAGCAGGAAGGCCGCAAAGTGGTCTGGAGTTCTGACCCTATGCACGGAAATACTGTCAAAGCCAGCAACGATTATAAAACCCGGGATTTTGAAGCGATTTTACGTGAAATACGCAATTTCTTTGCTGTACACAAAGCTGAAGGCAGCCATGCCGGTGGCATACATCTGGAAATGACCGGTGAGCATGTTACTGAGTGTACCGGTGGGGCTTATGGTTTAAGTGAGCACGATTTAGCGAATCGATACTTTACACAATGCGACCCCAGGCTTAATGCTGATCAGGTATTGGAATTAGCATTTTTAATTGCTGATACGCTTAGTGTAGCCCGAAAGTAATCATATAAAGATATCTGTTAAAGGCCCGCTTGCGGGCCTTTTCATTAAGTCATTATTATTAATATTTGTGACGTTTCAGGCCGGTACTGGCGATAATCTTGGCAGAAATCTCTTCAATTGACAGCGCCGTGGAGTTTAGAAATGGGATCTGTTCACGCCGATATAAGGATTCAACTTCGTTGAGTTCCAGTTGACACTGCCGCAGTGAAGCATAGCGGCTATCAGGGCGGCGTTGTTGGCGGATCTGGCTTAGCCGCTGCGCAGTGATGGTTAGCCCAAACAATTTAGATTTATTGCGCAGTAGCTCTGGTGCCAGTTTTAATGCCTCCATATCTTCTTCCACAAAAGGATAATTAGCGGCTTTAATACCATATTGCAATGCCAGATAAAGGCTGGTTGGGGTTTTGCCCGAGCGGCTGACTCCAACCAAAATAATATCGGCGTGATCAAAATTTTTCATATTAGCGCCATCATCATTGGCCAGTGCATAATTTACTGCATCAATTCTGAAGTCATAGGTTTTTTCATGCATGCTATGAGTGCGATGGGTTTTTGCCATCGGCGCTATGCCTAGTTCGCGCTGAATGGGTTCAACAAAGCTATTTAAAAAGTCATAACACACTGCGTTACTGCTATTAATGATTTGCCGTAACTGATCATCCACGAAGGTTTGAAAGACTAATGGGCGTTGGCCGGTAGTTTTATAACGATCGTTAATGCGTTGTTTGACTTGTTCTGCCATATCGCAGCTTTCAACAAAGGGGATAGTGATATGCTCAAATTGCGCAGGAAACATAGTGAGCAGGGCATGACCGAACACTTCGGCGGTTATAGCTGTCCCATCAGAAATATAAAAGGCTGTACGCACAGTAGCTCCTGAATGTGGTTATAAAATTACATGAAAAATTAAGGTTTTATTTAAGTCTTCGCTAAGTGTAAAATCAAAGTAGTGGTAAGTCACTGTGTAAGCTTACACGCCTGGCAACAAAAGTGGGGACTAAAGGTGCAAGAATTCGTAATTTGGTATGACAAACTCGGTATGCATGACGTTAACCGGGTAGGCGGTAAAAATGCTTCGCTGGGTGAGATGATCAGTAATCTGGCTTCTGCCGGGGTGCAGGTGCCCGGTGGCTTTGCTACAACGGCTTATGCCTTTAACCAGTTTCTCGAGCAAAGCGGTGTTAATGAGCGTATTTATAAGTTACTAGATGGCCTGGATGTCAGTGATGTGACGGCGCTGGCCAAAGCCGGCGCACAAATCAGGCAATGGGTAATAGATACGCCGTTTCAACCCGAGTTAGAGCAGGCTATTGCCAAGGCCTACCAGCAATTACATCCTGACCCTGCCACCGATATCTCTTTTGCAGTTCGCTCATCAGCCACAGCTGAAGATATGCCCGACGCCTCCTTTGCCGGTCAGCAGGAAACCTTTTTAAATGTGCGGGGCTATGCCGCTGTTATTGTTGCCATTAAGCATGTGTTTGCTTCGTTATTTAATGACAGAGCCATTTCATACCGGGTGCATCAGGGGTACGATCATCGTGGGGTGGCCTTGTCTGCCGGTGTGCAACGTATGGTCCGCTCAGACTGCGCCAGCTCGGGCGTAATGTTTAGTATTGACACCGAATCAGGCTTTGAGGATGTCGTATTTATTACCTCTTCGTTTGGCCTGGGTGAAATGGTGGTGCAAGGCGCAGTAAACCCGGATGAATTTTATGTGCATAAGCCGACGTTAAACGCTGGCCGACCAGCGGTGGTAAAGCGCAGTCTCGGCTCTAAAATGGTTGAAATGGTGTACTCTGTACAGCAGGAGCACGGTAAACAAGTGCATATCCGTGATATCGATAATGCACGGCGTCAGCAGTTTTCACTAACCGATAATGAAGTACAACAACTGGCCCGTCAGGCAGTGATTATTGAGCAGCATTATGGCCGGCCCATGGATATCGAATGGGCTAAAGATGGCCTGGACGGTAAGTTATATATAGTGCAGGCCAGGCCGGAAACCGTTAAAAGCCGTGAAGACAGTAACAGCATGCAACGCTACCAGTTAAATGCCACTGGCCCTTTATTGGTAGAAGGCCGTGCTATTGGTCAGCGTATTGGTTCTGGCACAGCAAAGGTACTGAGTGGCATCAGTGAAATGGATCAGATTAAGCCAGGTGATGTGCTGGTAACCGACATGACAGATCCCGACTGGGAACCTATTATGAAGCGTGCTTCCGCCATTATAACCAACCGCGGCGGTCGTACTTGTCATGCCGCTATTATTGCCCGTGAACTGGGGATCCCAGCAGTAGTAGGCTGTGGTGATGCTACAAAAAAAATTAATACCGGTGATGAGGTTACCGTGTCTTGTGCCGAAGGCGATACTGGTTTTGTCTATCAGGGCTTACTGCCGTTTGAAGTGATTAACAGCAATATTAGCCAGATGCCGGCGTTAAATTTAAAAGTGATGATGAATGTCGGCAATCCGGAGCGGGCTTTTGCTTTTGCAAAATTGCCGCACGCTGGTATTGGTTTAGCGCGCTTAGAATTTATCATTAACCGCATGATAGGTATTCACCCTAAAGCGTTAATTAACTATACAGAGCAACCTTCGGACATCAAGCAAACAATAGACAGCATGATGGCCGGCTATGCTAGCCCGGTGGAGTTTTACATCGCTAAACTCACCGAAGGCATTGCTACGCTGGCTTGCGCCTTTGCACCAGAGAAAGTGATAGTGCGGATGTCTGATTTTAAATCGAACGAATACGCTAACCTGGTGGGTGGCCGGCAGTATGAACCACATGAAGAAAACCCAATGATTGGCTTTCGTGGTGCTTCCCGCTACATTTCTGCAGATTTTCGTGACTGTTTTGCATTAGAAGTAGAAGCGTTGAAACGAGTGCGTAACGACATGGGTTTTAGCAATGTGGAAGTAATGATCCCCTTTGTGAGGACCTTGGAAGAAGCCGCTGCTGTTATAGACTTACTGGCTGAGCATGGTTTAAAACGGGGTGAAAACGGCCTGCGTGTCATTATGATGTGTGAGTTACCTTCTAATGCCTTATTAGCAGAAGAATTTTTAGAATATTTTGATGGCTTCTCTATAGGTTCTAATGATTTAACTCAGCTTACTTTGGGATTAGATAGGGACAGCGGTTTAATTGCGCATCTGTTTGATGAGCGAAATCCTGCCATTAAAAAACTACTGGCCATGGCCATTCAGACCTGCAAAGCAAAAGGCAAATATGTCGGTATTTGTGGCCAGGGACCGTCGGATCATGAAGACTTTGCCGCCTGGCTAATGGAGCAGGGCATCGACAGCGTATCGCTTAATCCGGATACAGTGGTAGAAACCTGGCTTTATTTGGCAGAAAAATACGGTAATGCTTAAGCATATCACTTGGTAAACAGCAGTTAATTTCGCGCTAAGCCCCGTTGTTCGGGGCTTTTTTATAGCTATTCTCAAGCGCTTATGGCAAATTATTGGCAAATAACAGCAATAACATAACAACTATAGGGGATCCACATGGAAGCTTTTGTTAATGCGCTTAATGGCATTATCTGGAGCCCGGCACTGATATTTTTATGCTTAGGCGCCGGCTTGTTTTATTCAATTTTAACCCGTTTTGCTCAGGTGCGACATTTCAAAGAAATGTGCAAGCTGCTTTTTAGCAGCAATGAATCGAGCAAAGGGATTTCATCATTTCAAGCGTTAGCGGTGTCGTTGTCTGGCCGGGTTGGCGTAGGTAATATTGCTGGTGTTGCTGCTGCCATAGGTTTTGGTGGCCCTGGCGCCATTTTTTGGATGTGGGTAGTGGCATTTTTAGGTGCTAGCACTGCTTATGCTGAGTCAACGCTAGGTCAAATTTACAAAGTTGAAGAAGATGGCCAGTATCGTGGTGGTCCGGCTTATTATTTTGAACGTTGCCTGGGCCAGAAATGGCTGGCCATTCTATTTGCTATCTCTGCCATTATCGCTTGTGGTGTGTTTTTACCAGGAGTGCAGGCTAATGCTGTCGGTAATGCGTTTACCCAGGTATTTGGCGACGGTAACATGGTGGTGACCAGTTTTGGTGAAGTAGGTACACATAAACTGGTAGCACTGGCCGTGATTTTAATTGTGCTGGCCTTCATTATTTTCGGTGGCATCAAACGCATTGCCCATTTCACCCAGATAGTGGTGCCATTTATGGCGCTGGGTTACATCGTTATGGCGTTAATTATTGTATTTTTAAACATTGATAAAATACCAGGGGTATTTAGTTT
Source organism: Arsukibacterium sp. (assembly GCF_036735525.1). Classification (NCBI taxonomy): domain Bacteria; kingdom Pseudomonadati; phylum Pseudomonadota; class Gammaproteobacteria; order Chromatiales; family Chromatiaceae; genus Arsukibacterium; species Arsukibacterium sp. The sequence continues at coordinate 17,265 of NZ_DAINOE010000033.1, forward strand.
AATCTTATCTGATGCCTTTACCGCTCAGGCTGGTTTTGGTGCGGCTATAGGTTGGGGTGTAAAACGTGGTATTTACTCAAACGAAGCAGGACAGGGTACGGGCCCGCATGCCGCTGCCGCCGCTGAGGTTGATCATCCTGCTCAACAAGGCTTAGTGCAGGCGTTCTCGGTGTATGTTGATACGCTGTTTGTCTGTACTGCTACTGCTTTAATGATTTTAATTACCCAGCAATACAATGTGGTAGGTGAGCTTACTGACGGCAGTTTTATTGTGCAAAATGTCGATGCTGCCACAGAAATTGGCTCTGCTGCCTTTACTCAGCTGGCACTATTAAGTGTATTTGGTAATTTTGGCCAGTGGTTTGTTGGTATTGCGCTGTTCTTCTTTGCTTTTACTACTATCCTCGCGTACTACTATATAGCAGAAACTAACGTAGCCTACTTGAATCGTTACTTTAAAGGCAATATTCCGTTAGTACTGGTCAAATTTGTCATTATGGCGATGGTCGCTTATGGTATGGTCAATGCTGCTGGCTATGTCTGGGGTATTGGTGATATTGGTGTGGGCTTAATGGCTTGGATTAATATCGTTGGCATACTGGCGATTTTCTTTGTGGCTAAGCCGGCTATTCTATGTCTGCGTGATTATGAAGAGCAGAAAAAAGCTGGAGGCGAGATTAACTTTGACCCGGTTAAACTGGGCATTAAAAATGCGACCTTCTGGGAAAAACGAATGGCAAAGCAACAACAAGTTGCAGCAGAGCAGCTTAAAAAGCCGTAATCGGATTAACACAGGCGTTAAGCAAAAGCCCGGCCATAGCGCCGGGTTTTTTATTATGTATTGCAGCGCACAGACGCCAGCAGCTTTAACCGGCAATATTGGCGATGCGCTGCATTTGAGCAGCTCAGGTGTTAACTGTTTTTATATAACTCAGAGGTGCTAAAGATGAACACGAATAAATTTATCTATGTGACTACCGCCGCACTACTGGCGGGTGGTTTGATGCTGGTAGGTTGTGAACGGCCTACGCCTACTGCGCAATCTGATGGTGCTGGTTTGACGGTAGCGTCTGAAGATGGGGCAGGTGATGATTTTAATGTGACTCAGGCTGTGCATACGGCAATACTTGCCGAGCCGAGCCGCGCCTGCAAAGTGCGGATATTGAAGTTAAAACCCGAAAAGGCGATGTTCAGCTGATTGGTGCTGTAAATACCCAGGAACAAAAAGCGTTGGCAGAGCGTATTGCTACCGGCACCTCTGGTGTTCATGCAGTAAATAATAAGCTAACGGTTCGTCAGTAAGTGTCGCATGCCATAACGCCATTAGGTGACTGGCGTTATGGCAAGTGCTTATTCAACCCCAATAAAACCACCGGTCTGATGTGCCCACAGCTGGGCGTAAATTCCACCACTGGCGATAAGCTCAGCATGGCTACCTTGCTCAACAATGTTGCCTTCATCCAGTACAATTAAGCGATCCATTTGCGCTATTGTTGATAAGCGATGGGCGATAGCAATAACGGTTTTACCGTCCATCAGCTTATTTAAGCTGGCCTGAATGGCTGCTTCTACTTCTGAATCCAGTGCTGAGGTTGCTTCATCCAGAATAAGAATAGGGGCGTTTTTCAGCAGCACCCGGGCAATAGCAATGCGTTGACGCTGACCGCCGGAGAGTTTTACGCCGCGCTCGCCTACCTGGGCATCAAAACCAATGTTGCCTTTAGGATCGGTTAATTCACGGATAAAGTCGCTTGCTTCAGCTTGCTCTGCCGCTAACTGTAATTCAGCTTCGGTCGCATCAGGTTTACCATAGGCAATATTCTCGCGTACCGAACGGTGCAGCAATGAAGTATCCTGGGTTACCATGGCGATATGCTGACGCAGGCTTTCCTGAGTTACCTGGCTGATATCCTGACCATCAATTAAAATTTTTCCACTTTCAATATCATAAAAGCGCAGCAGAAGATTGACCAGCGTAGACTTGCCCGCACCTGAGCGACCGACTAAGCCCACTTTTTCGCCAGGGGCTATGGTTAAATTAAGCTGTTGCAATACCGCTGACTTTCCGCCCGTCACCGCGACCTTACCATAGTTAAAGCTGACTTGCTGAAACTCAATTTTACCCTGTGCAACCTTTAGTGCACTGGCATCAGCGTTATCCTGCACCTCTACCGGCCTTGCCAGAGTCGCAATACCATCGGCCACTGTGCCGATGTTTTCAAACAGGCTGCTCACTTCCCACATGATCCATTGCGCCATGCCGTTTAAGCGTAATGATAAGCTAATAGCGATGGCTATAGCGCCAACGGTAATGGCACTACCCGCCCATAAATACAGGGATAACGCAGCCACGCTGAACACTAAAACGTAGTTAAGTGTCTGCACTGAGAAGCTTAACCCTGTCGCCAGACGCATTTGCTGATAAACCGGTTGTAAAAATACATCCATGCTGTCTTTGGCGTAGCGTTCTTCACGGTTGGTATGCGAAAACAACTTAATAGTGGTGATATTGGTATAACTATCAACAATGCGGCCGGTCATTTCTGAGCGGGCATCTGCCTGAGCGGTAGACACCCGTTTTAAGCGCGGTACAAAGTAACATTGCAGAGCGATATAAATGACTAACCACACCAGCATCGGCACGATAAGTCGCAGATCGGCATCAGCGACGAAATACAGCATAGCGCTAAAATACACCAGTACATATACCATTACATCCAGCAGCTTCATTACGGTTTCGCGCACAGATAGCGCCGTTTGCATCACTTTAGTCGCAATACGGCCAGCAAAATCATTTTGATAAAAACTGACACTTTGGCGTAATAAATAGCGGTGTGCCAACCAGCGGATAGACATCGGATAATTGCCCAGCAGGGTCTGATGCACTATGGCAGAGTGCAGAAAAGTCATCAGTGGCAGTAATACCAGGGTAACTAAAGCCATCCAAATCAATGTAGCCCGTTCATCAGTAAAAAAATTATGCGGATCGTTAGCAACCAGCCAGTCGACCAATTGTCCCATAAAGCTAAACAATGACACTTCTAAAATAGCCAATAGTGCAGAGCTTAGCGACATTAACAGCAAGGACCCTTCCATGCCTTTCGTGTAGTGACGACAGAATGCAAACAGACCTTTTGGTGGTTGGCCTGGTGCAGAAGCAGGGAAAGGTTGGGTCAGTCGTTCAAAAAAACGTAGCATCAGCAGTCCAGAGAGAATAAAAGCAGGCGCCATATTGTACCCGAGTTAGCAGGGATAGATCAGGCGTTTTCATAAAATATGCTTAGCACGTGCTATTAGTGATGCCATATAAATGTGATAATATAACAAATTATTGCCGTGCTGCTAATGAGCCAGGCTGTTATAATCGGCGTATAGCCAGCACTTGATATTAGTTTAAGCGGCCCCAACAAATGGCACTTCTGACAACACAGCCTATGCAGTGACGCAGCTTTTTTGAGAATGATTAATGACTATTAAACTTGTCACCTCTACCGTATTACCCACGCCCTTTGCCGAATTCCGACTGCATGGCTTTGTCGCTGATAATGGCAAGGAACACGTGGCGCTTACCTTAGGCGATGTATCCGGTACTGAACCGGTATTGGCGCGGGTACATTCTGAATGTTTAACCGGTGATGCCTTATTTAGCTTACGCTGTGATTGCGGGCCGCAACTGGAAGCGGCAATGAAAAAAATTGCTGATCTGGGCCGTGGCTGTATTTTGTATTTACGCCAGGAAGGGCGCGGTATAGGGCTTATAAATAAAATTAGAGCCTATGCAGAGCAGGACAAAGGCTTGGATACGGTAGAAGCCAATGAAATATTAGGTTTTTTACCCGATCAACGTGAATATGATATTGCCGCGGCCATGTTCAATCAGTTAGGTATTCAGCAAATAAGACTGCTAACCAACAACCCGCGTAAATTAAAAGCCTTGCAAGAGGCCGGTGTAAACGTATTAGAGCGGGTGCAGCACAGGGTTAAAACAACAGCACATAGCCATCGTTATCTGGCCACTAAGGCAGCGAAACTTGGTCACATGGATTAACCTGAGCAAAATTATCTGCACAACCGTCCAGACTGCCAAAAGTCGCTAATGGCGTGATATACTTTAGCTAAATCAGCGTGGTATTAAGCTTATGATCCCAAGATTACAACCAGAAGCGGCACTAGATGCCAGTATCCTTGCCTACTGCAAAGCGCTGCAAGCTGCAGGTTTTACCGGTGACATTGAAACCAGTTACGGTAGCCGGCTGGCGGTCGCTACTGATAACAGCGTCTATCAAGCTTTACCTCAAGCGGTGTTATTGCCAAAAACCACCGATGATTTGGTGGTGCTCACGTCATTGGCGCAAACCTCTAGTTTTTCTCATATTAAATTCAGCCCCCGCGGTGGCGGTACCGGTACTAACGGTCAGGCATTGACCGAGCATGTGGTGGTCGATATATCGCGCCATATGCGCAATATTCTGGAAATCAATATTGAGCAGCGCTGGGTCAGGGTGCAGGCAGGAGTGATTAAAGATCAACTTAATGCTTTTTTAAAACCTTATGGCTTTTTCTTTGCACCGGATCTTTCCACCTCCAACCGCGCTACTATTGGTGGCATGATCAATACTGATGCCTCTGGTCAGGGCTCCTTGGTTTATGGTAAAACCAGTGATCATGTACTGTCATTAAAGACGGTGTTGATTGATGGCAATGTGCTGAATAGCCATAAAATGCCTACTTTTGAAGCCGAACATCGCGCTGAGCAGCCCAACAGTATTGGCCGTATTTACGCACAAGTATTGACTAGCTGTCGCGATAAACGCCAGCAAATACTGCAGACCTTTCCGCGCTTAAACCGTTTTTTAACCGGCTATGATTTAGAGCATGTGTTTAACGAGGACTTATCGGAGTTTGACTTATCGCGGATTATCACAGGCTCTGAAGGCTCATTGGGTTTTGTCAGCGAAGCAAAGCTTAACATTACTCCCATCGCCAAGTTTAAATGCCTGATAAATGTAAAGTACGACAGTTTTGAAAGCGCCTTGCGCAATGCGCCATTTTTGGTGGCGGCGCAAGCGACCTCGGTTGAGACTGTTGATAGTAAAGTGCTTAATTTAGCCCGCAGCGATATTATCTGGCATAAAGTGAAAGACTATATTACCGATGTCACAGGCAAGGATATGCAAGGCCTGAACATGGTGGAGTATAACAGTGAGCAGCAACAGGATATTGAGCAAAAAATTGCTCAGTTAACCGCGCAGCTCGATGACGCTGTTGCCACTAACAGCGCGGGGATTATTGGTTACCAGCTCACTTACGATACCAGCGCCATTAATCATATTTATGCGATGCGCAAAAAAGCCGTTGGCCTGCTGGGTAACACCCAGGGGCGTCAAAAGCCGATTGCCTTTGCTGAAGATACTGCAGTACCGCCTGAGCATCTTGCCGATTTTATAATGGAATTCAGAGCGTTACTCGATAGTCATGGTTTACACTATGGTATGTTTGGCCATGTCGACGCCGGGGTGCTGCATGTACGTCCGGCACTGGATTTATGCGATCCGATGCAGGAGAAACTGCTGCGAACTATTTCTGATCAGGTGGTAACACTGACCGCTAAGTACGGCGGCTTGATGTGGGGCGAGCATGGCAAAGGCTATCGCAGTGAATATGGCCCGGCATTTTTTGGTGAGGAACTTTTTAGTGAGCTGCGAAAAATAAAAGCTGCTTTTGACCCGCGCAACCGTGTTAATCCTGGCAAAATATGTACCCCGCTAAGCAGTGCTGAGCAACTGGTATCGGTTGATGGCCAAAAACGTGCCCGGTTTGACCGGCAAATTCCTGTTGCCGTTAAAGACAGCTTTGACAGCAGCCTGAACTGCAATGGTAATGGCTTGTGCTTTAACTATGAAGAAAGCTCGCCGATGTGCCCATCCAGCAAGGTGACCAAAGATAGGCGGCACAGCCCCAAAGGCCGGGCTGGCTTAATGCGCGAGTGGTTACGTCTGAACGAATTGCAAGGGGTTGATGTACTATCACAAGAGCAGCAATTATTAACACAGTCTGCTGGTATCAGTGGTTTGTGGCAGCGCATTAAAAATACGCTAGCCAAACGCCAGGGTGAGCCGGATTTTTCTCATGAAGTGATGGCGGCGATGGAAGGCTGCCTGGCCTGTAAAGCCTGTGCCGGTCAGTGCCCGATCAAAGTGGATGTGCCCTCATTCAGAGCACGCTTTATCCAGCTCTATCACAGCCGCTATCTGCGCCCGGCGAAAGATTATATTGTTGGCAATATTGAACGCACCGCGCCCTGGTTGGCGAAGGCACCCGGTCTGGTCAATTTTGTATTAAAACGCAAAGTAACCGCAGCAGTGCTTGAAAAGGCCGTTGGCTATGTAGATACCCCTCTGTTATCTGTGCCTACGTTAGCGGCACGTATTGACCAGCGTTACCGTTTTGATTTGGCTGCACTCAATGCCCTTGCGCCTGAGTTGCAGCAAAAAACCGTGCTGTTAGTGCAGGACCCCTTTACCAGTTTTTATGAAGCTGAGTTAGTGGCTGATGCCTTAGCCTTGCTGGAAAAGCTGGGTTTTAACCCGGTGTTATTACCGTTTTTACCCAACGGCAAGCCACAACATGTAAAAGGGTTTTTGCGCGATTTTGCAAAAACAGCCAGCAATGCTGCTGAGTTCTTTAATCAACTAGCCCCTCTGGGCATGCCAATGCTTGGCCTTGATGCGTCCTTAGTGCTGGTTTATCGTGATGAATACCATAAAGCCTTAGGATCGCAGCGCGGTAATTTTAAGGTGGAACTGCTACATGAATGGCTGGTGCAACAAAATTTACCTAAGCTGTCGGCTAGCGGCGACTATGCCTTATTAGCCCATTGTACTGAAAAAACCGCCTTGCCTGACAGTGAGCAAGCCTGGCAGCAGATTTTCGGCCAGCTGGGCTTAAGCTTAAAAGCGGTGAGTGTCGGTTGTTGCGGTATGGCCGGCACCTATGGTCATGAAGCGCAAAACCTGGAAAACAGCAAAGCCTTATTTAACATGAGCTGGCAAGCCCCTATTGAGCACTATGGCGCAGATCAGATCCTGGTAACAGGATTTTCCTGCCGCAGCCAGGTTAAGCGCTTAGTTGGCACTAAGCCTAAACATCCGCTGCAGCAAATATTACAGCTGTTATAAAGCCTAGGCTACAAAAACGCCCGCTACGAAGCGGGCGTGTTTATTGCAGTTGAACGCTTAAAAGCGATACACGCCTTTTAAGTAGTAATAGCAGCCATTAATGCCCATCGGCGAGGTTTCGAAATACTTAGCACCGAGGATATCACTCATCCATTGTGGTAAGCGCTCGGCTTTAGTATCAAACAGGTTTTGCGCACCTAACGCTACACTAAAGCTGTCATTGATCGCATAGTTAAGCTCAATATCAAAGGTGATTTTTGCTTTGCCAGTACCAATTAAATCCGGATCATCAGCATGCACGCCTTGATAGCTACCATAGTAATTTGAGCGCAGGAACATGCCTAAATCCTGCCATTGCTGGTTCCAAGTCAAGGTAGCACGATGGTTAGGTAGATCCTTTTCCAGTCGCGATACTTTGAACTCGCCGGTAACGTCAGTAAAACGTTTTACTTCGGTATCGGTCCAGTTATAGGCCAGGCTAAAGGTACTGCGGCCATCAAACAAGCTGGTGGTATAGTTAGCGACTAAATCTAAACCTGTGGTCACTGTATCAAAGTCGTTCGTTAAAAAAGTCACCTGCGACAGTGATTCAACACCACGTACCCCCGCGGCACGCAACACTGCTCTGTCTTCAGCTGTGACTTCAAATTCAGCGGACTGACCAATACGATCATCTACTGCTATACGAAACATATCAGCGGTAAAGAAGAAATTGCCACCACTGTACACTAATCCCAGTGCAAAGCTGTTTGATTCTTCCGGTGTTAATTCTTTACCACCCTTGAGCAGTGACACCGGATTCGTCGCCGGTAATAGAGCAATATCAACCAACTCGCCACCAATTAACGCTGTACGAACATTACGCACATTGGCCTGGCCAACTGTTGGTGCTCTGAAGCCGGTACTGTGTGAACCACGAATGGCCCAGTCATCCGTTAAACGGTATTGCGCCGTCAGTTTATAGTTCGTGGTTGAGCCAAAGCTATCGTAATCTTCAAACCGCAGCGCTGCGGCCATTAATAATTGCTCGGTGACCTCTGCCTCAGCGTCAATATAGGCTGCGCGGTTACGTCGGATATTTACACCGGCATCATCAGGTTGAAACCCTGGGAAGCCGTTTGAGCCATTAGTAAGCTGGCTGACATAAGGCCCGATTTCCCAAGAGGCCACTTCACCGGCAACGATTTCAAAGCTCTCTTCTGTCCATTGCAAACCGGCCGCGACAGTGACATCTTCATACAAACCAGCAGGCACAAACTTAACAAAATCTGCGGTGAAGGTTTTTTCCAGCTGGATATATTTACCTGCTTCAAATTCAGTTGGCGTGTTAGGGCCCAGTGAAGCATTGACGGTATTGATAATATTGAAGGCAGATTCGTTTCGGCCAACTGAGCCGGAAAAATCATACGTTATGCCTTCCATCAAACCACTTTTAAATTCGCCCTTGGTACCGGCGGTTACAGAGGTATCAGTGATATTGCCGCCAAAATTTGGGGTAAAACCACCCGGGAACATCGAGAAAAAGGTAAAGCAGTTAGCCGGCAAGGCACCAACAGCAGAGGTAATTTGCGAATGATTCAAGCCAGTAATAGGTACATTAGCACAGCCACCCGCGCCTGTAGTATCGACTACCTCGAGCGTTTCACCACCATCATTTGAGAATACCCCTCCACGAGTATGTGGGTTACGGTAGTAAAATCCACCACTGACATCGCGCTCTGAATAGTTACCAAATAAATAGGCTTCGCGATCATTTCCCAAATCTAAACCTGAGTTAATAAAGATAGTAATGTCATCTTTAATTTTTGGTGCACCCCATATCTGTGTAATAGGGGCAATAAAGGGGTTGCCAGCAGCTGCTATGGCTGCCGCGTCAGCACGCTGCACACTACGACTGGTCGCATCTGCATTTTTATACTGCATGCTGACATTGACAAAGCCATCATCGGTTAAAGGCATGCCTATATTGGCGGCAATTTCGGTTGAGGTGCCATCTCCGGCGTAAAATTCGCCGCGCTTCACTTCAATGCTGCCACCTTCATCATTATTTTTAAGTACAAAGTTAATAACACCGGCAATCGCATCAGAGCCATACTGCGCCGCGGCGCCATCGCGCAAAATTTCAACCTGACGTAGCGCAATACCTGGGATCACCGAAATATCTGCGCCCTGAGCGCCATCGTTAATACCCCCACCTAAAAAAGTAATGACGGAGGCTTTATGGCGTCGTTTACCGTTAAGTAAAATTAGCGTGCTGTCAGATGACAAACCGCGCAGGTTAACAGGGCGAATAAGCGTTGCGGCATCACTTATTGGGTTTGCATGTACATTTAATGAAGGTACTGTGGTCGTCAGCATATTTAGCATATCTGAGCTGCCGCTTTTCATTAGTTCATCAGCACCAATAATATCCACTGGTACCGGCGAGTCAGCAATGGAGCGGGGCGCTGAACGGGTACCGACTACGGCGATTTTTTCAATTTTTTGTTCAGCAGCTGCCGCATTGTCTGCATTTTCCTGAGCGATTGAGGGGGAAGCGTACAAACTTAAGGCTAAACCAGTGGCAAGCGCGCACTTGACCGCACGGGCAACCGGGTGATAATGGTTATGTTCTTTCATAATGTTTTCCTGGATTAAGAAAGTTATGTTAGCGCCTGTTATAAAATTATTGCGCCATCTCCACCTTATTTTATTCGATGGCCGTTGTCTATCGGATATTACTGTTTATCTGTCGACATAAAAACTGGAAGAGGCAGAGATTTCGCATGCTGAGTGCTGATTGCCTGACTTTATTTTTTATGCATTTAAAACCTGGTAAAGTATTGATATGTTTGAAATTATAAATATAGAGAGGTGGTATTTTCCAGCTGTTTTGCAGCTAGCTAATCAGATCCATGGCGATAATTATCTGGATGCATTATCTTTGTGTCAATTATGTGAACTAGGCGTAAAGGACGGTTTTAATGCCAGTTTTGTGGCCATTAATGATCAAAATGCGGTTATTGGCTACCGTCTAAGTCTGGCTGCCGGGCAGTGGCCAATAGACCAGTGGTGTAGCACCTCTCAGTGGCCCTTTGCGCCTGCTGACATGGCCTATTTTAAATCTGTCGGTGTGTTGGCTGAGTATCAGGGGCAGGGCATTGCTCAAGCCTTGTTGCAGGCATCCATCAAGGTGTTACAGGCGCAGGGGGCTAAAGCGGGGTTAGCGCATATCTGGCGGGAAAGCCCGGGCAATGCCGCCGAGCGCTATTTTACTAAAGCCGGTGCCAGCTTGATCAAAGTGCATGCTGACCGCTGGTTGGCCCTTAGTGAACAAGCAGGCTATGCCTGTCCAATTTGTGGTAACCGTTGTCATTGCTCAGCCGCAGAAATGCTACTGCCTTTTACGACTCCGGTGGCGGATAGCATTCCATGAATCAGCCAATGTACGATCCTTATATTGATAACGCTTTATTAAGCCCACAACCCGACATTGGCCGCTATTGGCAAACAAATAGCAATAGCTTGCCTTATCCGGCCCTGACTCAGGATACAAGGTGCGATACCTTGATTATTGGTGCCGGGTACACCGGGCTTAATTGTGCGCTGGAACTAGCCACTAGCCAGCAGCGGGAAGTGATAGTAGTGGATGCGTTGCAACCCGGCTGGGGCTGCAGTGGTCGCAATGGCGGTTTTGTACTGCGTGGCACTGGCCGGCAGGGTTTACGTCAATTGGCCGCAAAATATGGGCTGGAAACTGCCCGGCTATTTCATCAGGAATATGGCACAGCCATTGAGCGGGTTAATCAGCTTATTAGCCAGGGTAATATTCCCTGCCAGCCACAAAGTGGTGGCTATTACAAATTAGCCCATAATGCTGCCCAGGCAAGGCTACTGGCAGAGCAGGCAAGCTATCTGCAACAACATTTTGACTATGAGGTAAGCTACCTAAACCGTCAGCAATTACAGGAAACGGCCGTTAATCATCAGCAGGCTTTTGCAGGGCTTTATGCTGCCGATTGTTATGGCGTAAACCCACTGGCACTGGTGCAGGGGTATGCGCGCTTAGCGCAACAGGCCGGTGCAACGCTATATGGTAATACGTCGGTAACGGGCTTTGTGCGAAGCGCCACGAGTTTTGAAGTTTATACCCGTCAGGGCCGGATAACGGCCAATAATCTGGTATTGGCCACTAATGCCTATAGCGGCAAAGGTTTATATCAGCTCTTAGCTCAGAGTTGTTTGCCGGTGCTCAGCAGTATTATCGTCACTGAGCCTTTGAACGCGGAGCAGCTGCAGCAGCTTAACTGGCAACAACACAGCATTATGATGGATACCCGTACCTTAAAATATTATTACCGGCTGCTACCGGATAACCGCATTTTATTTGGCGGCAGGGGTGCCATTACCGGTAAAGCGGCTGCAGATCCGCTGTATGCCAAACGTTTACTGGCCGCATTAAAACACTGTTTTAACGGGCTTGATAGCCTGAACTACCAATACCAATGGAGCGGCTGGGTGGGCGTGTCCTACGATGATCTACCGCGGGTATGTCAGGCAGAGCCACATCTATTTTATGCGGCAGGCTATTGTGGAAGTGGCTTATCGTTCAGTACTTTAGCTGGTCAGCGTTTAGCGCAATTGATTGCCGGTAAGCCTTTACCTGCTTTACCGATCTATCAAGGTCCATTACCCAAATTCCCGCTAACAAAAGGTCGCCGGCTGGGGCAACAGCTGTATTATCAGTGGGGGCGCTTTAAAGACCGTTACTTGTAGTCACGGCACGCTGGCGTTATAGGTTTAGCTTTCATAGAATAGCTTTTTTTCATTAGGTTATGCTTTATGTCATTTTGGCCAGAATTTTTAGTGATTGCCTCGGTGCACTTGCTGGCAGTGGCCAGCCCGGGGCCGGATTTTGCTATAGTATTGCGCTATGCAGTGCGCTATGGCCGCAGGGCGGCGATTTTTGCCAGTATTGGCATTGGCCTGGCGATTTTGCTGCATGTCACTTATTCCCTGGTGGGCATAGGGGTATTAATTAGTACTACCCCCTGGTTGTTCCAACTATTTTCTGTACTGGCGGCTGGTTATCTGCTGTATTTAGCGCAGGGCGCTTTGCGCGCCAAAGCGCCTGACACTGAACAAGCCATAGCACTTGAGCAAAGTGCTGCCCCGGCCAGCCGTAAAGCCTTTGTCGCCGGTTTTATTACTAATGGCTTAAACCCAAAAGCCACCTTATTTTTTTTATCGCTGTTTGCCGTGATCATCTCAACCGACACGCCGCTGAGTTATAAGCTGATTTACGGTGTTTATTTATCTGTCGCTACATCAGCCTGGTTTGTCATGCTGTCGATGGTTTTAACCAATAGCCGGGTGCGCGGCTTGTTACTGTTAAAAGGTTATTGGTTCGACCGCTTGATGGGCGTGCTATTACTACTATTAGCTTTACATCTGCTGTATAGCATTTTTTAAAGGGAGGGCGTTTTTAACGGCCTGTGACTTGCCCCTATTTTATATAAGGGTATAATGCCCGCCGTTGTTAATTTGCGCTGGATTTGCGATCCAGTTTTGCAAGAGGAATCCCTATGTACGTTGTTGCTGCTTTATATCAATTTGTTCACCTGCCAGATTACGTGGCGCTGCGCGAAACCCTCTATCAGTTGTTGGTTGACAATAAAGTCAAAGGCACCCTATTGTTGGCCGAAGAAGGCATTAATGGCACTATTTGCGGCGAACGTGCTGGCATTGATACTGTTAAGGCCTGGCTGGACAATGAAGGCCGCTTTAACGGCTTAAGCTATAAAGAATCTTTTGCCGAGGAATTAGCCTTTTACCGCACCAAGGTAAAGCTGAAAAAAGAAATTGTTACTATGGGTGTGCCGGGTGTTAACCCAAAACATATCGTTGGCACCTATGTTAAAGGCGAAGCCTGGAATAGGCTTATCAGCGATCCAGATACGGTGGTGATAGATACCCGTAACGATTATGAAGTGGCCATTGGCACTTTTGCTCATGCCATTAACCCCAATACCACTAACTTTCGTGAGTTCCCGCAATGGGCTGCAGAAAACCTCGATAAAAACCGTCATAAAAAAGTTGCGATGTTTTGTACCGGCGGCATTCGCTGTGAAAAATCGACTGCTTATTTAAAAGAGCAAGGCTTTGAACAGGTGTATCACCTGGATGGCGGTATTTTAAAATACCTCGAAGAAGTACCGGCAGAGCAAAGCCTGTGGCAGGGTGAATGCTTTGTGTTTGACCAGCGGGTCGCGGTAAAACATGGGCTGGAGCAGGGCAGTTACGATCAATGTTATGCCTGTCGTATGCCGTTATCGGTAGAAGAAATGGCGTCGCCGCACTATATGAAGGGCTTAAGCTGTCCGCATTGCCATGATAAAACCACAGATGAACAAAAAGCGGCCTTTGCCGAGCGGCAAAAACAAGTGCAACTGGCGCAACAACGCGGCGAAAAGCATATCCGGGACGGTAAGTTTGAGTAGGGTTAACACCTAAATCCGTCAAGTCACTTGGCCTTATCAGCAAAGGATAAGGCCATTACCTTTCAATTTTATCGAACCAAACCAGCCTTTTATTGCAATTTTCTTTCCATTAGCCTGCTGTATGCTAAATGCCTTGGTATTTACTATCGCTTCGCCTCTAATGGAGATGTTTTATGAAAAAATGCTTACTCGCCAGTGCTTTTGCTGCGGCTATGATCATGCCGGTACAGGCCGCTGATTATGTTATCGACACTGAAGATGCCCATGCCTTTATTCAATTTAAAATCAGCCACCTTGGCTATAGCTGGCTTTACGGCCGCTTTAACACCTTTACCGGTGAATTTAGCTACGATGCTAACAAGCTCTCTGATGCCAGTATTCATTTAGTGATTGATACCGCAAGCATAGATTCTAATCATACCGATCGTGATAACCATTTACGCAGCGCCGATTTTTTAAATACCGAAGCACACCCACAAGCCACTTTCAGTAGCACCAAGTTGGTTGCTAAAGCTGATAATAAGTTTGATTTACATGGTAAATTTACGCTTAATGGCATTAGCCGCGATATCGTTATTGCTGCTGAAAAGCTTGGCGAAGGCACCGATCCCTGGGGCGGTTATCGCGCTGGTTTTGCCGGTACCACTCAGTTTGAATTAAAAGATTTTGGCATAAACTACGACTTAGGCCCAGCCGCCAGCACTGTGTATCTGGATTTGACCGTAGAAGGCATCAGAAAATAACACAAACCTCGGGGGGAACACCTCGGGGGTCAGGCCTTGCTTTTTGCATTTGTTAACATTTGCAAAAAGCAAGGCCTGACCCCACGGTGTTTTGTCTATTGTAATTGCAGTTGTGATTGCAGTTGTTGGTGCAGTGCCGTGTAATCGGCATCGTCTGGCCGCAGCGGGCTGTCTGTAAACCAATGCTTTGCCGCAGCATGATTATCAGTTAATAAAAGTAACTGCACCAGCCTTAACCTGGCCCAGGGTAAGCGGCTTTGTTCACTATCTGCAAAAAAAGTCAGGTATTCTGTCAGCGCACTAATGCCGGCAATGTAGTCGGTTTCGGACAATACCGCTAAACGACCGATTTGAAATAATGCCTGGTAACGCTGGGCTACAGGCACATCCAATTGTATGACCTGTTGAAAATCGTCAAGGGCTAACTGAAAAATATTTTGACGGGATAACAGAGCACCGCGGCGCATTAATAATTCCGGATGTAATGGTGTGAGTTGTAGTTGTTTATCAAGCAATTTTACCGCCTTGGCCATTTGGTTCTCATGCAGTAACAGCTGCACCTCAGCCAATACCCCTTGTGCCACATCTATCTCAGTTAATTGTGCAATATGCTGGCGGGCTAACTCCTCACTTCCACCGGCACTGGCAGGGGCAACCAGATAAAACTGTATAAGCGCTTGCTGTGCAGCAAAATGTCCAGGATCTATGTTGATCGCTTGCTGCAGCATTTCGATACCGCGCGTGGCACGACCACGGGCATTAAAGACGCTTCCAGTGCCAGCCAATGCAATTAAATTAATACCCGATAAGTAATACAACTCGCTTTGCTGAGGGAACTGCAGCAATGCCGCATCAAGCAGGTTTTGCGCTTCATCCCTTTGCTGTTGTTGAATTAAGCTTTGAACCCGTAATGCCATGCTGTCAGCATCATGTTTGGCATGACTATGTTGTAGTACCTGTTGATATTGAGCACGATCAAATAACTGCTGTAATGATGGCATTGCAGCATCATCTGCCATAGCCAGAGTACTGCTCAGACAGAGCAGGGTCAGTAGAGTATTCATCTGCGTGAGTCCTATTATGTGATCTTTGGCTTTGAGTCAAACCTGGCTTATTAAGTTTCTATTTCAGGGTATTTCTATACTGATGTCCGTCAGTGGAATACTGCAACATGGCAGAAATTCACCCTTACGAACAAAGGCCAGAGGCTGTTGCAGGTATTCTACCTGACCGCTGATTAACTTACAGCGGCAGGCACCACAAAAACCTTCACGACATTGAAAATGCACTGCTTGATGCTGCTGCTCCAGCGCACTCAATAAATTGGCAGCAGCGCTATCATACTCAAGCTGCTGCCCATTTACCGTGATGCAAGGCATTGTTGTGGATTAGAGATCAAAATCATTGAAGTCGGCGCCGTCTACTTCATTGTCAATTTGACCAACCAGATAGGAGCTGATCTCTGACTCTTGCGGCGCAACTTGTACGTTATCAGACACCAACCAGGCGTTAATCCATGGGATAGGATTTTGAGTGGTGGCAAAACGTGGCTTTAAGCCAATGGCCTGCATGCGGCTGTTACTGATGTACTCAACGTACTGACACAAAATATCTTTGTTAAGACCAATCATAGAGCCGTCTTTAAACAAATAGGCTGCCCAGTCTTTTTCCTGCTCTACCGCATTTAAGAAAATAGCATAAGCTTGCTCTTCACACTCTTTAGCAATTTCCGCCATTTCTGGATCATCATCACCTGATGCCAGAATGTTTAGCATATGTTGGGTACCGGTAAGGTGCAGGGCTTCATCGCGGGCAATGAGCTTGATGATTTTAGCATTGCCTTCCATCAGCTCGCGCTCAGCAAAAGCAAAGCTACAGGCGAAGCTGACATAAAACCGAATGGCTTCTAGTACATTGACCGACAGTAAACACAGATAGAGCCGTGTTTTCAACTCGCGCAAAGTAATACTGTATTGCTGACCATTAATGGTATGAGTACCTTCACCGCAGCGCTGATATAAATTAATACCATCAATTAAATCATCGTAATAGCGCGTTACATCCACGGCGCGCTCGAGAATTTTTTCATTGAGCATAATGTCATCAAACACCTTATGCGGCTCAGCACTGATGTTGCGGACAATATGGGTATAGCTGCGGCTGTGAATAGTTTCACTAAAGGCCCAGGTTTCAATCCAGGTTTCCAGCTCAGGAATAGACACTATGGGCAATAAGGCGACATTTGGCGAACGCCCCTGCACCGAGTCGAGTAGCGTCTGATATTTAAGGTTACTTAAAAAAATATGCTTTTCATGATCAGGCAACTGCTGAAAATCAATGCGGTCTTTAGACACGTCAATTTCTTCTGGGCGCCAGAAAAAACTCAGTTGTTTTTCAATCAGTTTTTCAAAAATAGGGTACTTTTGTTGGTCATAACGTGAAACATTGATCGAGCGACCAAAAAACATCGGCTCTTTGAGTTGATCATTAATATGTCGATTAAAAGTGGTGTACGCCATGCTTGTTTCCCTGAATGCGCTTGCTTCGTATTGCTATAAGATCATTATTATTACGGGTAACCTTCTACGCCTAATCTTCTACGCGTTGAATAGCTTACCCGTTTACCGCATTATTCGTCTTTAACCATTAAATTTTACAGGCACCACCGGCGCAACCATCATCTTCTGGCTCAGGTTTAATATCATCCTGAATATCAGCAGCGCCATCACGGGTATTGTGGTAGTACATGGTTTTTACGCCCAGTTTGTAGGCCGTCAATAAATCTTTTAATAACACCTTCATAGGCACGCGGCCACCATCAAACTTATTCGGATCATAGTTGGTGTTGGCAGAAATAGTCTGATCAACAAACTTTTGCATAATGGCCACCAGCGTCAGATAGCCATCATTAGATGGAATATCCCACAGCAACTCGTATTTGTCTTTTAAGCGTTCATACTCCGGTACTACCTGCTTTAAAATACCGTCTTTACTGGCTTTTACGCTGATATGACCCCGTGGCGGCTCAATGCCATTAGTGGCATTTGAGATTTGCGACGAAGTTTCAGAAGGCATTAACGCCGACAGTGTTGAGTTACGCAGGCCAAATTGCAGGATATCTTTGCGTAATTGCTCCCAATCCAGTTTTAGTGGCTCAGCGCACACTTTATCCAGATCTTTTTTGTAGGTGTCGATAGGCAATATACCTTCGGCATAGGTGGTTTCATTAAATTTAGGGCAGGGGCCTTGCTCCTGCGCCAGCTTGTTAGACGCTTTTAATAAATAATATTGAATAGCTTCAAAGGTGTGATGCGTAAGTGCATTGGCTGAGCCATCTGAATATTTAACGCCATTTTTGGCCAGGTAATAGGCATAGTTAATGACACCCACACCCAGGGTGCGACGGGCAATAGAGGCAGAATACGCAGCAGGAATAGGGTAATCCTGATAATCCAGTAAGCTGTCCAATGAGCGCACGGCCAGCTCTGCCAGCGCGTCTAACTCATCTAAGGATTCAATAGCACCTAAGTTAAAGGCTGATAAGGTACAAAGCGCAATTTCACCATTGGCATCGTTTACATGCTCTAAAGGCTTAGTCGGCAGGGCAATTTCCAGACACAAATTACTTTGACGTACCGGCGCTAATTTTGGATTAAAGGGGCTGTGGGTATTACAGTGGTCAACGTTTTGCAGATAAATACGACCGGTACTGGCGCGCTCCTGCATAAACAACGTAAATAGCTCCAGCGCCTTAATACGTTTTTTACGAATACTGGTGTCGGCTTCATATTTTACATAGAGAGCGTCAAAGGTTTCCTGATCTTCAAAAAACGCATCATACAAGCCAGGCACATCTGATGGGCTAAATAAAGTGATGTAGTCGTCTTTAATCAGTCTGGTGTACATCAGGCGGTTAAATTGCACACCGTAATCTAAATGACGAACACGGTTTTCTTCCACGCCACGGTTATTTTTTAATACCAGCAAAGATTCAACTTCTAAATGCCACAAAGGGTAAAACAGCGTGGCTGCACCACCACGAACACCGCCCTGAGAGCAGCTTTTAACCGCAGTCTGAAAATGCTTGTAAAACGGAATACAGCCGGTATGAAAGGCTTCGCCATTACGAATAGGGCTACCCAATGCCCGGATGCGACCGGCATTAATGCCTATACCCGCACGTTGTGATACATACTTAACAATTGCACTGGCTGTGGCATTTATTGAATCCAGGCTATCGCCACATTCAATCAGTACACAAGAGCTAAATTGACGGGTAGGAGTACGCACGCCGGACATAATGGGTGTTGGCAGCGAAATCTTAAACAGGGAGGTGGCATCATAAAAACGACGAACATAATCCAGACGCGTCGATTTTGGATAATTGGCAAATAAACAAGCGGCCACCAAAATATATAAAAACTGTGCGCTCTCGTAAATCTCACCACTGACCCGGTTTTGCACCAGGTACTTGCCTTCTAACTGCTTTACAGCGGCATAGCTGAAATTTAAATCACGGCTATGGTCGATAAAGCTGTTTAATTGCTCAATTTCTTCGCGGCTGTAGTCGGCCAGAATGTGCGCATCATAACGCCTGGCTTCAACCATCTTAACTAACTGATCATATAAATGCGGTGGCTCAAATTGACCATAGGCTTTTTTACGCAAATGAAACACCGCCAGGCGGGCAGCCAGATACTGATAATCCGGGGTTTCTTTGGAGATTAAATCGGCAGCGGCTTTGATAATCGTTTCATGTATATCAGCCGATTTAATACCATCATAAAACTGGATGTGCGATTTTAGTTCAACCTGTGAAACAGAGACATTGGTTAAGCCATCAGCTGCCCAGGTAATTACCCGGTGGATTTTATCCAGATCCAAAGGTTCGCGGCGGCCATCGCGTTTAGTAACAAAGAGTGTCTGAGTCATCGCTGAAGAGTTCCATTTCTGTATTTATTAAAATCAGTTGCCGTTAGCGCACGGTCATTTTTTGTGCCTTATTTGCCGGGCAATTGCACAGCGAGGCACACTATATATAGTTGCTTTTTTAAAACTGATCACAAGATAGTGTGGATTTGTGGATTTTGCAAGCTGAAACAGCAAGTGAAAAAGTGCAGGATAATTTACAGTTAGTAGCTGCTAACCGCAGAGTAAGTGTGCCGAAAAACGCTGCTGTGAAGCAAGCGTTTTTTCATAAAAAATTATTTTAATCTAGCGGCAGCCGTTTTAAGTGCAACTGGCTATTTGACAGCCTGCTCAGCCTGTGGTTTGCGTGCTACCACCAGATAATTGACATCCAGTCCAGGGCCCATTTTAAAGCTGTTATAAAGCGGGTTAAAATGTAAACCGCTGGCATCAACGATCTCTAAACCGGCGTTTTCAATAAACCGCATCAACTCAGATGGGCGAATAAACTTACTAAACTGATGCGTGCCTTTGGGCACTAGTCGCAGTACATGCTCAGCACCTACTATAGCCAGCATATAGGCTTTAACGCTTTTATTGATAGTAGAAAAAAACAAGGTAGCACCCGGTTTTGCTAAATCGGCGCAGGCTTGCACCACTGAAGCGGGCTCAGGTACGTGCTCAAGCATTTCCATACAAGTTACCACATCAAAGCTGCCCGGGTTAGCATGAGCAAAGTCTTCTGCGGTGCTGTGTTGATAATCTACTGTTACCCCCATTTCCAGTGCGTGCAAGCGGGCTACGGTAAGCGCATCTTCTGCCATATCAATAGCACTGACATTGGCACCAGCTCTGGCCATACTTTCTGCCAAAATACCGCCGCCACAGCCCACATCTAGGGTTTTTTTAGCAAATAAGCCGCCCAGTTGATCACTGATATAGCTCAGGCGCACCGGGTTTAACAAATGCAGCGGTTTGAATTCACCAGCAGGATCCCACCAGCGGGCCGCGATATCATTGAATTTAGCGATCTCTGCCGGATCGACATTTACTGTTGCAGTCATAGTTCAGGCCTTAACATTTTTTGCCAGTATAAAGCCTTGATCTGTTTGCGCAAAGTGCAAGCTGGTTAAAGAGCTGGATATCAGGCATGGCAATGGCCATTTTCTGTGGTAGAATCCCGCGTTGTCTCGCGCTGTATAACATCGAAAAAAGCGAGTTATCTATCTGATTTAAGGGAAATTAGCGTTTTATGACAGATCTGGCCAAAGAAATAGTTCCGATTAATATCGAAGAGGAATTAAAAAACTCCTACCTCGATTACGCCATGAGCGTAATTGTTGGCCGGGCTTTACCTGACGTAAGGGACGGCTTAAAGCCTGTTCACCGTCGTGTTCTGTTTGCCATGAAGGAACTCGGCAACGATTGGAACAAGGCTTATAAAAAGTCGGCCCGG
>NZ_DAINOE010000034.1:0-35807 GCF_036735525.1 Arsukibacterium sp.
CCAGCCGGTCCTGACTGGCACGAGCCAGTAAGCGCACTTTACGGCCTAAAACTAATATCGGCACCAGCACCAGAGGCACAGCCACTAACACCAGGCCAGTCATTTTGAAGCTGGTAAAAGCCATCATTAACAGGCCACCTATTGCCGTGACACCGGAGCGCAAGGCCATCGATAAACTGGAGCCCACTACCGTTTGCAGCACGGTAGTATCTGCGGTAAAACGGGAAATGACCTCACCGGTACGGGTTTCACTGTAAAACGCCGGCGACAGCAGTAGCATATGCCGATACACCTGATTACGGATATCGGCACTCACCCGCTCGCCCAGCCAGGTCATCAGGTAAAACCGACAGAACACCGCACTGGCGCTTATCGTGGTAATGACTAAAATCAGCGCAATAATGCCATTGAGCCTGCTGCTTTCGCCACTGACAAAGCCCTCATCTACCAATAAGCGCACGCCCTGCCCCAGCGCCAGCCAGGCTAAAGAGCCAATCAGCAAAAACAGCATAGCCGCGACCACTTGCCAGCGATAAGGCATTAAAAAGCCGGCTAACCACGCTAATAGGCTGGGTGCTTTAACGAGGTTACCAGCGGATTTATTCAAGTTTATGGCCTGTTAGTCTGATTAAGTTTGCGCTTATTCCGCGCTTTGTTGGTACAGGCTAACCCATTCGGTGAGTAAGCGCACGCCATAACCATTACTACCCTCAGGGTGAATACCTTTCGCAGCAGCATTAAAAGCATCGCCAGCAATATCAATATGTGCCCAGGGGGTGTCACCGGCAAAATGTTTCAGAAATATCGCGCCAGCCTGAGCACCCGGTGAGCCGGTATTAATGCGATCAGCAATACGGCTTTTGGTGATCTCTTCATAGCCGGCTAATGGCAATCGCCATACCCGCTCTTGCACCCGCTCACCAGCCTGGCGCAACGTTTGCTCTATGTCGCTATGCTCGGTAAATAGCGCTGAATAAACAGTGCCCAAAGCACCCACTTTAGCCCCGGTTAAGGTGGCAATATCGACGATTACGCGGGCCTTTAAATGCTCACGGGCATACCAAATGCCATCGGCCAGTATCAAGCGCCCCTCTGCGTCGGTACTGCCAATTTCAATAGTGCTGCCATCACCGGCGGTAACCACATCGCCAGGTAACTGCGCATCACCCGAAATCATGTTAATTGACAAGGGCGCGACCGCCACCACATTTATCGGTGCTTTTTGCCCGGCTAAGGCTTGCACTGCTCCGACCACAGCAGCAGCACCGGCTTTATCCGAATGCATACGAATAATGGAAGCGGAATCCGTTTTAAGGTTATAGCCACCGGTATCAAAGGTATTGCCTTTGCCTACCAAGGCAATAGGCTGGCCTTCGGCACCCTGCCAATGGGCAATCAGTAAATGGGCTTTTTTATCACTGCCCTGGCTCACGCCATACAAGGAGCCCATGCCCAGCGCTTTGATTTGCTCAGGCCCTAAAATGGTGACTTTAACCCCTAGAGGTTCCAGTACCTGGCGGGCATACTGAGCAAAGGCTTCCGGGTAACCAGAGCTGCCAGGTAAATTGGTTAACTCGCGTGCGGTAAAGACGCCCTGCGCCAACGCATGTAATTGCTGATAGCGGGCCTGACTTGCGGCAACATCGGCTACCTGCCAGCGATATTGCTGTGCCGGGCGCGCTGCTGGCTTAGATTTAAAACGGTCAAAACGGTAGTTACGCAGTTCCATACCATGCGCTACTGCGGTGGTGATCTCGGTATTCAGAGTGGTATCAGTGATAAGCTGGCTACTGACCTGTACCTGTTTAGCACTGGTGTCATTGACATGTACTCCCAGACTGGCGCCCAGCTCTTCGGCTTTAGCCCGGCTGAGTTCGGCCGGATTACCAATACCTAACAACAATAAACGGCCATACTCCAGGCCGACCGGCGCCACCAACTCTAACTTACTGCCGCTTTTACCATTAAATTCAGCAACCTGCAGTGCACGGTTAACCTGATTACTGGTAGCACGGCTCCAACCGCTTAACTTAAGCTCTGTCGTATCGGCAGGCACTAACAGCACCAGCATATCAGCCTTTTGCTGCGTCTGATGAAACTGGACGCTGGTTGCAATATAGGGCTGCGCTGTTAAGGCCAGGCTAGCCGATGCAGATATACTGAGTAGTGCTGCTGCGCACCAAAGTGATAGTTTTTTCATTGTTTTCCTCTTCGTTATCGGGATTAGTTATCGGGATTAACGCAAACCAAAAGGCTTAGCCGCTGGCAAATCGGTTAATAGCATATTATTGCCAGTTTAGTCAGTGTTATGAGGTGATCCTGTTACGCTAAGCGACGTAATTCAGCTCATAGACAATACCAATGGAATTAAGATGCAAAAGTTGTTTTATGATGGTAGCTGCCGACTGTGCCAGCGCGAAATCAACTGGCTTTCTGATAAACTCAAGCCACATTTAGAGCTGGTTGACATCAGTCACACTGATTTCAGCGGTTATCAAGGCGTGAGTAAAGCGGCCATGATGCAACAAATCCATTTGTGGCAAGATGATCATTTTTTAATTGGCATTGATGCCACCTTGCATTACTGGCAGCTGGCAGGACATCACTGGTTGGTCGCGATTTTACGCTTTGCGCCCTGCTACTGGGTGGCATCAAAAGCGTATAATCTTTGGGCCGCTAAACGAAACCGCTGTACTGATGGCTATTGCCCGACCGATACTCAACCCAAATAAAGCCTTGAGTATGAAACGCCCTCATAGAACTAAACGTAATTTGCCTCGCCAAAGCAATGGCACAGACATCACTATTTGGTTACTACACCAGGCAATGGCAACTAAGTTGTTAGCTAACCCCTTGCAGCTGATACCAATACAGCAGCGCTTAGAGCAGCGTTATCAGGCCGGGCAAATTAAGCACAGTGGCTATATTCACTGGCATTGTATTTTGGCGGCGATAGATAAGCCTGAGCTTTTCAGGCGGGAATTGCTGGATAAGGGCGAGCGCATGACTAAACTGCGACGCCGTACAATCTTGGTAGGCTTACTGAGCGAGCCAGAGCGCGCGGCCATCGTCTATCGAACTGAGCCTGATATTAGGGTGCAGCCAGTAGCCAATCAGCCTCAATGCACTCAGCCAGATGGTGATGAATAAAATCAGTGAGTGAGCGTGCGGCATCCGCCAATCGTTTATCGGCATTTCGCACCAAATACCAGTGACTATTCAGCGGAAACCCCTGCACATCTAAAATAGCCAGCCTTTCACGCCCCTCTAACAGGGTATGTGCAGAAATCACCGATAAGCCCAAACCCGCCGCAACACTCAATCGTATTGCTTCATTACTCTCGATTTGCATGCTGTGGCTAAGCTCAATTCCCTGACTGCTCAACCAGGCTTCAAACATCATACGACTGGCACTGCCCGGCTCACGCAATAAAAAGCGTTCTTGCTTCAGTTGGTTAAAATTCAGTCTTTGCTTACCCACCGCCCAGTGCTCTAGCGGCGCAATTAATTTCAGCGGATTTTTTACAATAGGGTTGGCGATGACATGCTCGCCACTCGGCGGATGGCTGAACAGGTAGATATCATCTTGTTGCTGCTCAAAACGGCTTAAAATATGGGCGCGGTTACCAATATGCAGCGTCACTTCAATGTGCGGGTATTGCCGGTAAAAAGGCCCTAAAATGCGCGGCATTAAATACTGTGCGGTATTTACCACGGCTATGCTGATGCTGCCGCGCCGGCCACTGTGCAGTTCAGTTAACTCGCTGTTTAAATCGTCAAAGCGCCCCAGCACATCACAAGCAGCTCTGAATAACGCCAGCCCGGCAGCGGTCGGGGTTAATCCCAGCCCCTGCTTATGCCCATGCCCCTTAACTTGATCATAACTCTGGCTATACCCCTGGCCATAAGGGTGCAGCAGCGGCACACCAGCCAGCTCGGTCAGCTTTTTTAACTGCAATGACACTGTCGGTTGTGTCAGGTGTAAAGCGCGCGCGGCAGCTGAAATGCTGCCTAGTTGCACGATTTTAATATACACCTGTAATAAACGCACACTGAGCTGCCGTACATCCATGCCATTTACACCTATAGATATTTATCTATATATAATAACGATATTATTAATTAGGCAATATATTTATTTTTCGGCACACTGCGCGGGTCTCAACAAAGGCTTAAATTTTCCAGAGCCCTCTACTACAGGAACCACTATGCCAGATGTCGTCATCGCGTTTTTTGCCTTAGGTTTGCTTGCGGGCCTGGTGAAATCGGACTTAAAAGTACCAGTGCCTATTTACGAAACGCTTTCAATCTTGCTGATGCTCACTCTGGGCTTAAAAGGCGGTATGGCACTGCATGGCGTACCACTGCTCCCCATATTACCTGAGCTGGCGTTAATCGCAGCTACCGGGGTAGTGCTACCACTGCTGTTATATCCCATTTTGCGACGTATCGTCAGGCTCAGCAGTGCTAATGCCGCCAGTGTGGCTGCGCATTATGGATCGGTCAGTGCCGGCACCTTTGCGGTAGTTATGGCGCTGGCTATTCATCACAATTTACCCATGGCGCCGCAAACAACCTTGTATCTGGTGTTGCTGGAGCTGCCAGCCATTGTCACTATGTTATGGTTATATCGCTATATTAATGGCGGCAAGGCCAGCTCACTGGCCATTTTACATGAGGCCTTAACCAGCCGCGGCGTGTTACTGTTGGGCGGTGGCATGATCATCGGCTGGTTGTATGGCAGTGATGGTTTATCCGGTATCACGCCGGTGCTGATTGGCGGTTTTAGCACCTTATTGGCGCTGTTTTTGCTGGAGATGGGCCTATGCACAGCCAAGGTTTGCCTGCCTTTACCACTCAAACAATGGCGTTTGATGTTGTTTGCTGTGATCGCCCCTGTGGTGCTGGCCTGGTTTGGTATTGGCCTGGGCCTGTTGCTGGGGCTGCCAAGCGGAAGCATCTTGGTGTTAGCCGCATTAATGGCCAGTGCGTCATATATAGCAGCACCAGCTGCAATCCGCGCAGCCATTCCTGAAGCCGACATTGGCCTGGCACTGCTGGCAGCCCTGGGCATTACCTTTCCGCTTAACGTGTTAATAGGCCTGCCGTTGTATTTAAGCTGGATAACTTAAAAGGCATTAACTGCAGAATTGCTTGCAAAGCTAGCCAGTGAGCCTGATCAGTTGTCATTTGTAACACGTATATGGCAAAAACCTGAGGTTTACCATGAAACTGATTAACGCGCTGGGCTATGCCGGCCTGCTACCTTTTGTGCTACTGCCATTGGCTTATCATCTGCAATGGCAGTTTAACCTGCCACAGCTGCTGCAACTTTATATGCTGTACAGTGCGCTGATTTTAGGCTTTATGGCAGGCGTATTATGGCCAGTGTTACACCAAAGAGCAGATTCAAGCCAATTTTCCAATGACAACAGTAAATTAGCGCTGCTAGCTGTCAGCTTTCCAGTGGTCAGTATTGTTGGCCTAACATTGTTAGCCGATTATTTTTTACTGCTGCAGACGTTCCTCTTTGCCCTGTTACGGCTAGTTGAATACCTGACAGCGATTAATAAACAGTACCCTGTTAGCTATCAACATCTACGACATGCCCTTACCCTGGTGGTCTGTAGCAGCCATCTACTGATGCAGGGGCTGATGAAATAACTCCACTCTAAAAGGGAATTACTTTAATTTCTGGAAAATTAATCATGTATTAATTGAAAATCATAATTAAATCAAATACTTATTTTCCTTTTAATATTGCAACTATGCTATTGCCAGCTACATTCAAAGCTAAAACAGATGTTACTTATGAATGAGGTTTGCATGAAAAAAGTATACAAATTAACCCCCTTGTCTTACTTAGTGGCAGCCATTAGCGTTGGGTTTGTCCCAGCCTCACAAGCAGAGATAAATTATCGCTTCAATGGTTTTGGCACCATTGCTGTGGGTAAGGTGTTATCTGGCAGTACTGAAGAAAGTAGTTACGTCAATTATACCTGCCCCTGCTTTATCACGGACTACAACAATGGCGGTATTTATCAGTCCAACGAAAACTGGAGCTTTAAAGAGGAAAGTAGGATTGGTGCACAGCTAAATGTTGATTTTACTGATAAATTATCTTTTGTCACCCAGGTGATGGCACGAGCTGTAGACAGTAAACTTAGTGTGGAATGGGCATACCTATCCTATGATCTTAGCAATAAATTAACCTTGCAGGTTGGCCGTAAACGAATTCCTCTCTATTACTATTCAGAATTCCAGGATGTTGGTTTTGCCTATGCCTGGCTGCGTCCGCCACAAACCTTATACGGTTGGGAGGCCAGTAATTATAATGGCGCTAATCTGCGTTTTTCAGATACCTTCAAAGATTGGGATATCACTGCAAATATTTATGCGGGAAGTGAAACGGTAAAAAATGCGCCATACAACGCCCTTTATGATGAAGTGCCGCAAGACAGCAAATGGACCAACATACGCGGCATAGATGTGGAGTTCACCAAAGATTGGTTTACTGCCCGTTTGATTTACATGACATCAAAAAACTCTGCCACTGAACGACCTGACAGCGATGCGTTTTATAGCCCTGCTACAGATCAAACTGTGATGGGCCTGTCACTTAATGGTGATTTTGGTGACTGGTTTATTCTATCTGAAATGAATGTCAATAAACGCGAAGACAAAGCAGACAACCTTACTGTTCGCTCGCCAGCCTCCATGCTTGGCGTGGGCTATCGATATGGAAAGTGGACTCCATTCGTTAGCTGGTCACGTTTTTGGGATAAATCAAACGATTTAGACCTCTATGAACCAGAACGTTTTACTGACAGTTCGATTACACTACGTTACGACATAAACAACTCTAGCTCAATCAAAGCACAGGTCAACCGGCTAAAAGATAGTTCATTATATAACTTTGTAGGCGATACAACGGTAGCCGCCTTGTCTTACGACTTCATATTTTAATAACATTTTGTGGAGATTAGTATGAAAACACTTTTAGCACTGTTGCTTGTGACTTTTTCGATATCATTACAAGCGAACGTAGTCATAATAAGTCACCCTGATAACACCAACCAGTTAACCAAAGATGATATTCAACGTATTTATACCGGCAAAAGCAGCAGCTTTGCTAATGGTGATTCAGTAATCCCATTAAATTTAAGCGATGCTGATGCAACCAGAGCAAGCTTTGATGAGAAAGCTCTTGGCCGTTCTTCAAGCCAAGTCAAAGCCTATTGGTCAAAATTGGTGTTTACTGGCAAAGGCACGCCACCAAAAGAAGTGAGCTCCGAGCAAGAAATGCTTAAATTAGTGAGCAGCAATCCGAATATTCTTGGTTATGTCAGCAGTGGTACAGATACCACTGGCGTAAAGGTGCTATTAACCCTTGATTAAACCTTACTAATGAAAACCCCTTGGGGTCAGGCCTTGCTTTTTGCAATTGTTAACAAAAATCGCATAAAGCATGGCCTGCCCCCAGGAGACTGCTCTGGTTCGCAAGCTTTGCGCTGAATTACAGCCTTTTTCAAGACTTTAATAGCCATGGGCTCTGGTTGGCGTTAAGTGTATTTACATTAGGGCGCGGCTTGAGCTTGGGGCTGCCTGTATATCGACAAGGACCAACCTTACTGCAACGCTAAAAGCGCTACGTTATGTTATTATGCAGCCTATTGTGTTGAATAACATTAGCAGTAGAGTAGTGTATGCCTTTGCTTATCCGGTTTATGTTCAGATGGTTTTTCCGTTTAATCCGCCTTATTTTAACCCCTTTTATGCTGGTAGCCGAAAAGCTCAGCACGCCCAAAGCGATAAAGCACAGCGCCACCGAACAGCAATGGCTGAATGAGGCCTGCCAGCAACTAGCGCTCTATCAGTTTTTGGCCTGCCCGTTTTGTATAAAGGTGCGCAAAGAAATGGCCCGGCTTGGACTTGCTATCCAAAAATATGACGCCCAGCATAACGCCGAACATCGCCAGCAATTATTAAGCGCTGGCGGTAAAGTAAAAGTACCTTGTTTACGGATCACTGAGGCATCTGGCAAGGCGCGGTGGCTATATGAATCGGCAGCTATTATCCAGTACTTGCAACAACTGGTTGAGCTTAGCAAAGCACACTCTCAGACGCTCAGCGAACAGCAAACTAATGTAAAAAATAGCGGTGCATAAACACGTTTAACTGCTGTAAAATGCGCCACCTAAACTAGCCTGAGTGGCCCGCCAATGCAGTTATCTAATGCTTTATACACCGACTTGTCGATCTACTATGACTTAATGTGTTGTGATATCAATTATCAGGCACAAAGCCTTGGCGTGCAGCGGCTACACCAGTTATTCGGTAATGGCGGCAAACAGTATCTGGACTTAGCCTGCGGCAGTGGGCCACATATCCGTCATTTTATTGATGCCGGCTATCAGTGTCAGGGGCTGGATCTGAATCAGCCGATGCTGACACTGGCTCAGGCGCGCTGCCCCGAAGCCGGTTTTATGCTGGCAGACATGGGGCATTTTAACCTGGCTCAGCCTGTTGATCTTATTAGCTGCTTTTTATACTCCGTGCATTACAACCCAAACCTGAGCGCTTTATCCCAATGCTTTGCCCGTGTCCATGCGTCTTTAACCCGCGGCGGCATTTTTGTGTTTAATGCCGTAGATAAACATAAAATCAGTAATCTGAGCAGTGTTAGCCACAGCACTTCACATCTTGGCAGCTTGTTTGAATTTGCTTCAGCCTGGCATTACAACGGTCAGGGCGAGCAACAGTCTCTGAGGCTACGCATCAGAAAAACAACAGGCTCTGAGCAACAGCTGTGGCAGGATGAGCACCCAATGGTGGCGGTAGATTTTACTCAGTTGCAGAGCCTGCTCGCGCCTTATTTTGAGGTCCACATGCTGACTCATGACTACCAGAGCATCATGCCTTGGGATGCGCTATCTGGTAATGCGCTCTTTGTTTGCATAAAAGCCTAAACGCAATAATACAGGCCACAAAAAACCGACCTTAGTCATCGCCATTCTGAGCTCAAAGTGCTAAGTGCATATATCGCGCTTGTTCAGGAAGGTAAGTGAACTAATGCTCCACCGCAATACGTCCGGTTGCCACCGCTTGCGGCCATACCCGTGGCTCTGGAGCCAGTACAAATAAATCGCCATTTTGACCGGTAAATTGCTGTGCTACCCCTGCAGCACGCGCCACCGCTGCATTGGCTTTTATATGCGCCGCTTCACCATGCACCGGGATGGCGATGGCTGGTTGCACATAGCGATACAGTAAATCAAGCTCGCCCTGATTCGGGTGGCCTGATACATGAATCGGTAATGGGCAGTCTTTATGCTGCAAAGTTCTGACTTTCAAGGCCTTTAATTTATCAAGCAAGCGGCTTACCAGCATTTCATTGCCAGGGATAAGCATGGCACTGAATAATACCAAATCATTTTCTTCCAGTATTAAATGCGGATGACTTTGCTGCGCCAGCCGGCTTAATGCCGCTCTGGGCTCCCCCTGACTGCCGGTGGCCACCACCAGCACTTCATTTGCCGGCAAATACCCCACATGCGAGGGCTCTATTAGCGGTATATCATCCGGCCAGTAACCACAAACCCGGGCTGCAGCCACCATGTTTTCCATAGCTCTGCCAAACAAGGCTAAATAACGGCCTGTGCGCCGGGCGACATGACCCAGGCTGATGAGCCGGCCAATGTTGCTACTAAAACCACTAACCACCACCCGCTGCTGCTCCTTACTAATGACGTCAAACAAGGCATGGTAACAAGCAGTTTCGGACTCAGAAAAACCGGGCTTTAGGGCATTGGTTGAATCGCACACCATAGCGGTAATCTGCTGCTGTGCCAGTCGCTTAAATACCTGAGGTTTAAAAGGCCGGCCAGTTATCGGGGCATTATCTATTTTCCAGTCAGCGGTATGAAATACTTTGCCCGCAGCGGTACTGATTAATAACGCCTGCGGCTCAGGTATAGAATGGGTAATGTTTAACCAGTTAATTGAAAACGGGCCAATACTGCAAGTACCACCAGGTGAGATTTCAATAATGGGCATCTGCTGTGCCAGGCCCGTGCGGGCCATTTTACGGCGTAAAATTTCTGCGGCAAAGGGCGTGCAATACACCGGGCAAGCAAAGCGTGGCCATAAAAACGGCAAAGCCCCGATATGATCTTCATGGGCATGGGTAATAATAATACCGGCAAGCTGCTCACGGCGCTTGGCAATAAAAGCCGGATCAGCCGCCTGCACCTCTGCAGTAATTGGACTGGTGCCAGGTTGCAGCGGGTTATAAAAAGTCACCCCGCAATCGACCATCAGCCAGCGGCCATCATGGCCATATAAATTAAGATTCATGCCTATTTCGCCACAGCCACCCAGCGGTAAAAACCACAAATCTTTCGGGCCTGGGATCAGGTGCTCAGTTAAATGCACGGTCAAAACAGCATCCTTTGGCTGATAAAGGTAGTTATTGTACGCATCAAAACCACAAAGGGCACAGTGAAACGGCAAAAAGCAAAAAAATCATAAAAAAACCTGTTTAGTTATTAACCAGGCTTGACCTTAATTATTTTTAGGGGTAAAACGTTTAAGATGATTAGAAAGTCTGGAACCACTACGGTAAGTTGTAGTGTTGATCTGGCTAATCGGAATCATGCAACGGACAACAGGCAGCTTTATTTGGCAGTCAACGCAATTGCCATTTACTTAATTTCAGTATGAGATCATATAACGAAAAATATTCGACCTTTAATTAAACCTACAAGCTTAAACGATTAAGCGATATAAAATGACATTAAACAGGATCGACAAGGGAGACACCTTATGAAAGCAACATATCTAAAACCTTCATGCCTGGCCTTAGCCATAAGCCTGGCGTTAAGCAGCAACGCATTACTGGCACAAGACAGCGAGCCGGCACCTGAGCAAGTTGCCGCAGAAGACAGCAGCGCCAACTCAGGATTAGGCTTTGAGCGTATTCTGGTTACCGGTGCCCTATCAAGAAATCAGACAGTGATGCAGTCTAGTGTATCGGTCAGCACCCTGACCTTCGAAGATATTGACGCGTCGGCGCCCCGCTCTACCGCTGAAGTATTTCGCATGTTACCCGGTGTTCGCAGTGAAGCGAGCGGTGGTGAAGGTAATGCCAACATCGCCGTACGGGGTTTACCGGTGGCCGCTGGTGGTGCCAAATTTTTAACCTTACAGGAAGATGGCTTACCCGTATTGCAGTTTGGCGACATCGCCTTTGGTAACGCCGATATCTTTGTTCGCTCTGACGCCACCCTGGCCCGTTTAGATGTTATTCGTGGCGGCTCGGCCAGCACCGCAGCCAGCAACTCACCGGGCGCCATTATTAACTTTATCAGCAAAACCGGTGAGCATCAGGGCGGCAGCCTGGCCATCAGCTCTGGCTTGAATTACGATCAGTTCCGTACCGATTTTGAATTTGGCGGCGATATAAACAGTGATATGCGTTTTCACTTTGGTGGCTTTGTCCGTCAGGGCGAAGGGGTTCGAGATCCGGGCTATCAGGGTGAGCGCGGCTACCAGTTAAAAGGCAATATCACCAAAGAATTTAATACCGGCTATGTCCGGGTGTATGCCAAACATTTAAATGACCGTGTCACCAGCTTTATGCCAATGCCCATGCTTGCCGATGGCAGCTCAGTTCCTGGATATAATGCGCAGCGAGACACTCTGCAATCAGCTTATTTAACGCAAACCGTGCGCTTAAATGGCGATAACCAGATTTCTCGTGGCGATGTGCGCGATGGCATGAACCCACAGGTAAACAGTATTGGTGTTGAAGCCCAGTTTGATTTAGATGGCAACTGGACTCTTGAAAACCGGTTCAGAATTAGTGATGTAAGCGGCAACTTTAATACGCTGTTTCCGGCCGAAGTAGATAGTGCGCAATCGATTGCAAATAGTATTGCCGGTGACAATGCCAGTGTTGTTTATGCCGTCGGTCCGAAAGCAGGTCAGGCATATACTGCGGCTAATGCAATACGTATTCATACCTTCGACGTAGAAATTCATGATTTTGGTTCCATGGTTAACGATCTTAAGTTATCACGCCGTTTTGGCGATATTGATATGACTTTTGGCTACTACATGGCCGATCAAACCATCAGCATGTCCTGGTTATGGAACGCTTATCTGATGGCACTCAAAGGCGATAATGCCGAGCTGTTAGATGTGTTTGCAGCCGATGGCAGCGCGTTTTCAGCGCAAGGTCAACTAGCTTATGGCGTGCCATTCTGGGGCAATTGTTGTCAACGTAACTATGACACTCAATACAGTACTAAAGCCCCCTATGTTAATGTGGGCTGGGCTTTTGGTGACTGGTCACTGGATGCCAGTATCCGCCGTGACATCGGCAAGGCGAACGGCAACTATGCCGGTGCAGTACAAAGCAGCCGCGATATGAACGGTGATGGTATCATTAGCCAGATTGAACAAAGTGTTTCAGCAATAGATCTGGCTAACCCGCAGCTGGTCAATTACAGCTGGGGCTACAATTCATACTCGGCCGGTGCCAACTATCAGTTTAACCGTGACTGGGCGATGTTTGGTCGCATCAGCAAAGGCGCGCGCGCCAATGCCGACCGCTTATTGTTTGGCAAAGTTAACAGTGATGGCTCGGTGGCGCGTGAAGACGCCATTGACGAAGTAAAGCAATATGAAATCGGTAGCAAGAGCCGCCATGGCAACCTCAATCTGTTTGCTACGCTGTTTTTTGCCGAAACCGAAGAGCAAAACTTTGAAGCGACCACACAACGGTTTTTTGACCGGGTATACAAAGCAAAAGGCATAGAGTTAGAAAGCAGCTACCGTATTGGCGACCTTGACTTTCGCGGCTCAGTTACCCTTACTGATGCAGAGATCAGCAAAGATGCATTGAACCCTGCTGTAGTGGGCAACACGCCGCGGCGTCAGGCCGATGTGATTTACAGCTTATTGGCACGTTATACCCAGGACAGTGCCCAGTTTGGCGTCAGTATCATTGGTACCAGCGCCTCTTATGCGCAGGACAACAACGATCTGAAATTCAGTGGTTATACCCAGATTAATGCCTTTACCAACTACCATCTGGCCGAAAACCTGACACTGTCTTTGAACGTCAACAACCTGTTTGACACCATTGGTATCACTGAAGCAGAGCAAGGCAGTGTGCCTGCTAACGGTATTATTACTGCGCGCACCATCAATGGCCGTACTGCCTCTGTTGGCCTGCGTTATCAGTTCTAAGCTTATTGTGCACATATTGCGGCTGCATTAGCAGCCGCAATCTTTATTCAAACCCTAGCCGCTCTACTGTTATCTCCACTCATTCTGGCAATAAACCTTAACGTTTAAGATATTCTGTATTAGAGTAGTCAGCTTAGCAGCGGATCACAGTTACTCTGGCACAAGGATACGGTTTTACATGCCCAACGTTACGCTTAAATCTCTGGCCAAACACCTGGGGGTGTCGGTTGCTACGGTGTCAAACGCCTTTAACCGCCCCGATCAGTTATCTGCCGAACTCAGGCGCCATATCTTAAAAGAGAGCGAAAAATTAGGCTTTGCCGGCCCCAATGCCACAGCACGCAGCCTGCGCACCGGCCGCTCCGATATGATAGCGATATTATTATCTGACACCCTCGAGTATTCCATCAGTGATCCGGTCGCTAACCAGTTAATCAAAGGCATTGCTGAAGTGTTGCAGCAGCAAGGCAAAGATATGCTGTTATTGTCAGGCGCCAAAGCCGTGCACAGCACAGCGGAAGCCCTGCCCGATGGCTTTATTATTTACGGCAGCCCAAAAAATCATGAGCAACTAGAACGGGTCATGCAAAGCGGCAAACCGATGATCAGTGTCGATTGCAACCTGCCCGGTATTGGCTCGGTTAATATTGATAACTACCGCTACGCTTACGACATTGCCCAGTACGCGCTGCAGCAACAAGCAGGCAAGGTTGCGGTGCTGGGCTTGCGCTTACTGGATTCTAACCGGGTATGCCGCATGCAAAGCCATGAGCTGTATGATCAAAATGAAGCGATTTCGCGCCGCCGGCTCGATGGCTATTTAGCTGCGGCGGCCGATGCCAAGCGTGAACTCAGTGCCGATCAAATCTGGCATATACCTGTTAATAATCATCAGTACGCCGAAATTGCCGCCCGAGAAGCCTTAACCCAGCACCCCAGACCCAGTGTATTACTCTGTATGAGTGATCGCATAGCGCTGGGTGCCATGAGCGTGGCGCGCCAATTGGGCATCACTATTCCACAAGAGCTGAAGTTGGTGGGCTTTGATGGTATCGAAGAAGCCGAACGTGCCTACCCCGCCTTAACCACCATAGCGCAACATAGCGACGAAAAAGGCCGAACAGCGGCCAGAATGCTGCTATCGGGGGAAATTAACCAGGATATCTTACTGGAGTGCGAACTGCGGCTGCGCGACAGCTGCTAAGCCAACCCGACTTATTTTATGCTACTTTTCTGCGCAAACTTTATACTTTTACTTGATACTTAAACGTTTAAGATGTAATTTTAAAATTAAGTATTAGCCGCTGTTAGCCAGCAGACTAAATACCAAAAACCAGCATTCACAGCGGGTAGCCAGTAGCAGTAACACTGGCAATATAAAAACTGACAGGCAACATGCCTGCAAATGACAGGGTAGCTTTATGCAACAGACACCAACGCTTAGCGCATCAGCGGTAACTGAGCACACCTATACCCAGGTAAAATGGATGACTTGCCTGATGT
Organism: Arsukibacterium sp.; assembly: GCF_036735525.1. Classification (NCBI taxonomy): domain Bacteria; kingdom Pseudomonadati; phylum Pseudomonadota; class Gammaproteobacteria; order Chromatiales; family Chromatiaceae; genus Arsukibacterium; species Arsukibacterium sp. The sequence continues at coordinate 14,758 of NZ_DAINOE010000034.1, forward strand.
TTTTCGTTTTTGCCATGACCACCGACGCGGTTGGGGTGATCATTCCCGAGGTAGTAAAACAGTTTGATCTGAGCCTGACTCAAGCCGCCGCTATTCACTATGTGCCAATGATTTTTATCGGTTTATCGGGCTTATTTCTGGGGCAACTGGCCGATCAGCTTGGCCGTAAAAAAATCATTTTATTTGGCCTTTTTATCTACACCCTGGCCTGTTTTGCCTTTGCGCTCAACCAAAGTTTTTATTTCTATATGTTACTACTGGGCTTATGTGGCTTAAGCATTGGCTTGTTTAAAACCGGCGCCCTGGCCTTAATAGGTGATATCAGCCCCAATACCCTTAGCCACACCCGCTTAATGAACCGCGTAGAAGGTTTTTTTGGGCTGGGCGCTATTGTTGGCCCGGCATTAGTCGCCATTTTATTGATGATGGACATGGCCTGGGAGCAGCTCTATCTGGTCGCGGGCTTAATTTGCGCTATTTTGCTGATTATTGCCTGGCGCATGGACTATCCGGCTTACGTTACTCAACCCAAAACCTCCATCTGGCACTGCCTGAAACTGGTGAAAAATCCCTATGCACTGGGCTTTTCTCTGGCTATCGCCTGCTATGTCGGCACCGAAGTCGCGGTCTTTGTCTGGCTTCCTACGCTGTTACAGCAATACGACGGCCAATACACCTTGCTGGCTGCCCATGCTATCACGGTGTTTTTTATCCTGCGCACCATAGGCCGCTTTTTAGCCGAATGGTTATTAACCCGCTTTAGCTGGACTATCTTGCTGGCCTGGTTTAGCACCGCCATTGCCATTTGTTTTGTGGTCAGTATGTATCAGGGCGTGGCATGGGCCTTGTGGCTGATGCCGCTGTCCGGCCTGTTTATGTCGATGATGTACCCCACCCTAAACTCGAAAGGCATCAGCTGTTTTCCACGCCATCAACATGGCGCAGCCGCAGGGTTAATTTTAGCCTTCACCGCTTTAGCCGCCGCGCTGGGCCCGTTACTAATGGGTATTGTTGGCGATATCTTTGGTGATGTGCGTTATGGCTTTTATCTGGCCACCGGCTTTGCTTTAATCATGGCTATTGGATTGTGGTGGAACCATTTTGCCAACCCGGCTGAAGAACAACTGCAGAAAATGTCACACTAGTTTCATCTTCTCCCCCTGCCAGCAAAACCTTGGGGGTCAGGCCTTGCTTTTTGCAATTGTTAACAACCAATTGCAAAAAGCAAGGCCTGACCCCCTCAGAGCTAACCCTATCTAATGACCGCGCAACTTAGTATTGGTATCATGTAGCAATCTGCTTTAACCGCAAGGTGAGCGCTTAACACTCATCTATTAAGAGAGCCTATATGGTCAATACTCTAGCTAAAACCTTAATCGCCTCGACGACGCTATTATTAGTCGCGGCTTGCGATATGAAAGGGCCGACTGAAGCCGAGCAAGTTGAACGGACTATTCGTCAGGAAGTCAGCCGCGATTTAAAAGGGTTAAATGCACTAACCACGCTTGCCCAGAGTACTGATTATGATGGTTTTGCCTGGCGCCATGGCGAGCTTATCCAAATTCGCCAGCGACAAGCCCAGGGTTTAGTGCTGCTGGAGCAAGCAGAAGCGCCGGAAATTATCGTTGCTGCAGTGGCACATAAAATACCCAGCTTTAGCCTGGTGCGTTATAACCAAGGCTGGCTGGTGGTGTTTCGCACCTATGTCAGCCCGCAGTGTCAGGTTGTCTATGCCTATGCCTACCGGGGCGAACTGCCAGACACGCCACTGTGTACTAACGCGCTTTATGCTGAGCAGGCCAATGGCCAGTGTAAAAGTCCGATAAACAACGAATGGCAGGTATTTAAAGAGTGGTTTTTTGCCGAGTCTATGTTGCAGGAGGGCAACCCGGTCTGCCTGAGTAAAGCCGGGCAAGGTTGGCAAACTGTTGAGCGGAGTCAATAAGGCCGGTGTTTAGCCGACCTTATTATGCTGAACGCTATTTAAGCGCGCTGATACTTAACCACAACACCTGATAAGGGGCTACATTTATTGTCTGCCCCTCCAAGTGCTGCCCTGTTAACTCGTCACGCCATTGACCGGGCATGGCGGCTATGTAGCTTTGGTCGTACTCACTAAAATTCACCACACAAAGCAGGCTTTGCTGAGCAAGCTGGCGGCGATAGACAAATAAATGCGGATTGCCACTATGTAAAATCTCGGTGCTGCCCTCACCCAGCAGGGTTAAACCGCTTCTGATTTTGATCAGTTGCTGTAACTGCTGATAAATACGCCCGGACAAGGTCGCAGGGTCTTTGGCTGATAACAGCTGTTGCTCAGATACCTTAACCCTGTTTACCCAACGGCTATCGTCCCGTTTCGCCGGATCTTGCTGGTAGCTGTAATCATTTAGCAAACCTAACTCATCGCCCATATAAATTAAGGGCAAGCCCCCAATACTCAAAATAACGCTATTAAGGACAAAGATCCGCGCTAACGCCTGTTGCAGTTGCCGCTGTTGCTGTGCTTCGTCGTTCTGTTGCAGTGCTTGCTCCACCCCGGTCAGTGACGCTAACATGCCCGCCACCCGGCAATCCCCGGTAATAGGGTTTTGCTGAAAAGGTACGCCACTGGCAAAGCTGCCGCTAAACTGGCCGGTGTAAAACTGGTTTAAAAACTGCCGGTGATGCTCAGGGTTAATACCCAGCTGCCAGGCCACATTGTCATCAAAGGTCCAGCCAATATCATCATGGCAACGAATGTAGTTTACCCAGCTACACTGTGGATCTATGGCAAAACGCCGCTGCAAGGATTCGGTTAATAAACGGGTTTTGCGGGTTGCCAGGCTATTCCATAACAGGGCCATCAACAGCGGGTTATAGGACAGCTGACATTCTTCTGGCGCGATATATTTCACCACTTCATCCGGATGCACTATCGCTTCCGACTTAAACTGCAAGGCCGGTGCGGCAATACGGGCAACCGCATTAAAGGCTCGAATAAGGGTATGGGCTTTGGGCAGGTTTTCACAGTTCGTGCCCGCCTCTTTCCAGACAAAGGCTAACGCATCCAACCTTAACACCGCTGCCCCCTGATTGGCTAAAAACAGCATCTCTTCGGCCATGGCATTAAATACCGCCGGGTTGGCGTAATTTAAATCCCACTGAAAGCTGTTAAAGGTGGTCCAGATCCAACGCTGGGTGCCTGGCTCAAAGGTAAAACTGCCACGGCGGATTTCAGGGAATATCTCGCGCAGCCAGGGCGCATATTGCTCACGCTCTTGCTGGTCAAAAAAGAAATAATACTGCTGATGGGTTTTATCGCCGGCTTTGGCTTTTTGCGCCCAACGATGCTCATCAGAAGTATGGTTAAACACAAAATCCAGCACCGGCCTGATGCCATGCTGATGTAGCTGCTGCATTAATTCGGCTAACTGCGGCATCGTCCCCAGTGCAGGCATGGTGCTGCGATAATCTGAAACTGCATAGCCACCATCACTGTTTGGCTCTGGCGCTTTAAATAATGGCATCAGGTGCAAGTAGTTAATCCCCGTTTGCTGCAAATAGGGGATGCGCTCAGCTAAGCCGGCAAAGTTGTCGGCAAATAAATCGACATAGCAGGCAGACCCTAACGCCGCCTGACTTTTATGCCAGTGCTGTGGTGTGGCATCTTCGGCTAATAAAAAATCCGGACGCTGCGCCACCGCCCTGGCTAACAGTTTAAGCAGCTGCTCTAAATGGAAGTAACTATCAAATTGCGCACTGTAAAGCGGCAGGTAGAGCTGCAGCAACCCGGGTAAATGGGTTTTTAAGCGGGTTTCAAATAACGACCAGCGGCTTTTAGTGATCGCTTTAAGTGACGAACTATAACGTTTAAGTAACTCTGAAGAAAAATCCGCTAATGCTTGCGTATTGGCCACTAAGGCCACGCCACTTTTCTGGTCCATAACTCTGATCCTGCTACTGGTATTAGTGACTATATTTGCGTTATTTTGCCTGCATTGCAAGTCATTGCTAAAAAATTAACCAATTTTTTGTATGCTGCATTTACTTCAGCGCCGCAATAGCGTAGTTTTATCTTAAACAATTCAGTTTGCTCAGTGAGACCAGCATGTCATTACCCGTTTATTGCTTTGGCGAAGTGCTAATCGATTTTTTACAGGATCCGCAGCAACCGGGCGTGTTCCGCCGTTTTGCCGGAGGCGCGCCAGCCAATGTCGCGGTGGCTGTTGCTAAACTGGGTGGGCCGGGCCGCTTTGTTGGTATGTTTGGTACCGATATGTTTGGTGAGTTTTTGCAAGCCGAACTTGAGCATTACGGCGTAGATTGCCATGCCTGTGCCAACACTAGTGAGGCTAAAACGGCGCTGGCCTTTGTGGCATTAAACGATGAAGGAGATCGTAGCTTTTCATTTTACCGGCCACCCGCAGCTGACTTACTTTACACTACTGCGCATTTACCAAAGGATTTTTGGCAAACACCGGCCATTTTGCATTTATGCTCCAACAGCCTGACCGACAGTGCTATTGCTAACAACAGCTTTGACATGGTGGCACAAGCGCAGCAGCATGGTTGGCTGGTATCTGTGGATGCCAACTTACGGCATAACCTGTGGGCCAGTGGCAAGGCAGATGCGGCTCTGGTACAACAGCTGCTGCAGCAAGCCGACATCATTAAACTTAGCGATGATGAGTTGAGTTACCTGGCTCAGCAGCAAGATCAGCGCCGCTGGCTTGAGCAATTACAGGCCAACCGCGAAAGCTGGATAGTGGTCACCGCCGGCGCCAGCGAAGTGAACAGCTATAGCCAACAGGCTTTTAGCCTGCCGGTGCCTGCGGTTAAGGTGGTGGATACCACAGCCGCTGGTGATGCCTTTGTCGGTGCCTGGCTTTATCAGCTGAGTCAGGCGTTACCGCTGCAAAGCTGGTCAGCACTGTTAGCAGATAAATCAAGCCAGCAGCTCATGCTTAGCCAGGCCATTAAAGCCGGCTCGCTGACCTGTCAGCACTTTGGTGCCTTTAGCGCCCTGCCGACACGCTTTGAGTGGCAGGCCTAAAGGTAGATAACCTGCAACAACAGCAACCACATTGGTAAGGTAAAGCAGCCCAGTAAGGTAGATTGCGCGATGAGCGTTGCTACCGGCTCGCGCTTTGCACCATAGACCGAAGCCAGCACATGTGCTGCTGATGCCGTAGGCAGCGCGGCAAATAAAACCAGCACCATCGCAGGGCCTGTTGCTACAGTGCCCAGCTGACACAGCAACAGCATAACTGCTGGCATCAGCAGTAACTTAATGCCATTAAGGGCCGCATCAAAACCAGTCACTTTATAAAGGGCCTGCCAGTTCAGCGCCGCGCCTATTGATAACAAGGCTAATGGGATAGCCGCCTGGGCCAGTTTATGCAGCGCTGACAGCAGTAATGCAGGTATAGAAAGTGCGCTTAACGCAAAAAACAACCCGGCGACACTGGCCACTAAAAATGGATTAGACAGGATTAACCAACAAGTTTTAGCCAGCCCCAACCCCTGCCCTTTTGATAAAACGGAGATCGCCAGAATATTCGCCACCGGCACGGCCAGGCCTATCGCAATAGACATTAACGCCCGGTATTCCAAGGGTAATGCCTGCACCATCACTAATGCCAGCGCGGCATTAAAGCGCCAGGCGGTTTGCCAACATGCGGCAAAATCTAAAAATCGCGCTGGCCCTATGCTTCTTAATAAAAACCCCACGGCAAAGGCAAAGAGCATAATGCCCCAGACCCCAGTACCGATGAGCACTAAGGCCGAGGAGCCGGGAGGACTTTGCAGGGCACTGATGAAAATCAATGCCGGGAACAGCAGATAAAAATTCAGCTTATCAATACTCTGCCAGCTGCCAGGCGGCAGCACCCGCTTAAGCGCCGAGCCACAGAGCAATACTATGAAGTCCGGTATCAGGGTGAATAACAGCATCTTGCCTCTATGAGCATTGCTAACAGTGTCAACTGAACCCGCATTCAGGCAGCGCGTGTACGCCACTTGTTGAGGATTAGTTTAACTAAAATAGAAAAATATAAAGCTGATCGTTTTCTGTGCTTTGCCCGTTTTCAAAGGGGTCTGTTAAGCCAAGCCTGCATATTCGAGACTGAGTTATATCTAACTTCACATCAAAAGGAAAGATTATGAAATTATCACATCTGGTTTTAGGTTCTGTTGTTCTTGGTTAAATGCTGTTTACGGCTCAGGCCCACAACCACAAATCAAAAGCTAAAGCCGATATTGTCGATACCGCCATCGCCGTAGGCAGCTTTACTACCTTAGTAACTGCAGTGCAGGCTGCAGATTTAGTCGATACTTTAAAAGGCCCAGGCCCGTTTACTGTATTTGCACCAAATGACGCCGCTTTTGCCAAAATTCCGGCGGCCGATTTAAATGCGCTGGTAGCAGGTAAAGCCGCCTTAACCAATGTATTGACCTACCATGTAGTGGCAGGCAAAGTCATGGCCGCTGATGTGGTGAAACTTACCTCAGCCACCACAGTACAAGGTCAGGATCTAGCCATTGAAGTTAAATACGGCAAGGTCTTCGTTAACGGCGCAGAAGTGATTGCCACCGACATCGAAACCAGCAATGGCTTGATTCATGTGCTGGATAGCGTTGTCCTGCCAAAGAACTGAGTAGCCTGTAAGGTTGGTTGCAGTATCCGGGCAGCCAACCTGCTATTGCTTTATAACAACTTTTCCCAGACAGATTACGCAACAGCGGGCTTATCAATTAGCCTACCACGTTACACCATCCCTCAACGCATCACACTATAGACCGCAATATAACAACACCGCTTTTAAATCGCTTTTATCAATAAAGACAATCGGTTTAATTCACTTAAAGCTATCAGCAACTAACTATACTCTTCTTATTGTTACCAAATTAAGACAACCTGGCATCTTGCCTGGCGGTTTTGCGAGCCGTTGACTGCTAAAACCATACTCGGGGCTGGGGTTTAACAGGTAGCAATAATGACACTTACAACAAGGTTTTGAAGGAGACCAACAATGACCCAGCAACGATTTCGTCAATCTTTTCTGGCAGGCATAATCAGCCTGCTGTTAACATTAGCCAGTGCTTTTGCCAATAGCAGTGCTGAAATTAGCAAACCTCAAGGAGCCATGGGCACAGGTAGTGCTGCAACAGGCGCGATTAGAAACAACCAGTTCTGGTGGCCCAATCAACTTGATCTGTCGCCATTACGCGCCCACGATGCCCGCTCTAATCCTTACGGCGCCAACTTCGATTATGCCAAAGCGTTTAACAGCCTGGATTTAGCCAAGGTTAAACAAGATATCAATAAGCTATTAACCACTTCACAAGATTGGTGGCCGGCCGACTTTGGCAACTATGGCCCCTTCTTTATCCGCATGGCCTGGCACAGTGCCGGCACCTACCGCACTTTAGATGGCCGCGGCGGTGCCGGTGGCGGTCAGATCCGCTTTGAACCACTCAATAGCTGGCCAGATAATGGTAACTTAGATAAAGCGCGCCGTTTGCTCTGGCCGGTAAAACAAAAATACGGTGAAGCCATCTCCTGGTCAGATTTAATGGTGCTGGCTGGCAATGTGGCATTAGAGAACATGGGGTTTCAAACCTTTGGCTTTGCCGGTGGCCGTGCCGATGACTGGGAACCCGATTTAGTGTATTGGGGGCCGGAAATTGAAATGCTGGCCAGTGATCGTGAAGACAGCGATGGCAAGTTACAACGCCCTTTAGGCGCCACCCACATGGGCCTGATTTATGTGAACCCTGAGGGGCCAAGAGGCGTCCCGGACCCGCTGGGCTCAGCCAAACATATCCGCATAGCTTTTGAGCGGATGGCGATGAACGATGAAGAAACCGTAGCGCTGATTGCCGGTGGCCATACCTTTGGTAAAATGCATGGTGCTCATAAACCAGCTGATTGTTTAGGCGCTGAGCCTGCTGCCGCGGGTGTTGAACAACAAGGCTTTGGCTGGAGCAACAGCTGCGGTAAAGGTCATTCAGAAGATACTATTACCAGTGGCTTAGAGGGTGCCTGGACGCAAGCACCAACGCGCTTGACCAGCTTGTATTTAAGTAACCTGCTTAACTTTGAATGGCAGCAAAGCCGCAGCCCGGCTGGGGCTATTCAATGGATACCCACTGATGAGTCACTTCACCAGTCGGTACCCGACGCCCACATTGCCGGCAAATTTAACCCGCCGGTGATGACCACAGCCGATTTAGCACTGAAATTTGACCCGGAATACCGCAAAATTGCCGAGCGCTTTCTGGCCAATCCGGAAGAGTATCGCCTGGCCTTTGCCAAGGCCTGGTATAAATTGACGCATCGCGATATGGGCCCGCCGCGTAACTTTTTAGGTAAAGAAGTGCCGGCAGAAGTGTTGGTTTGGCAAGACCCTATTGACGCTAAAACTCAGTCAACTATAAATGCTGGCGATGTTAAAAAACTTAAAGACAGCATTTTAAAATCAGGATTAACAGTACCTGAGCTAGTGCGAGTGGCCTGGGCGTCTGCAGCCAGTTATCGCCACTCAGATATGCGCGGTGGTGCTAACGGTGCCCGTATTGCACTGGCGCCACAAAAAGACTGGGCAGTAAATAATCCGGCTGAAACAGCCAAGGTACTGGCAGTGTTAACAGGTATTCAAGCTGATTTTAATAAAGGCAGAAGAACCGTTTCACTGGCCGACATGATAGTGCTGGGTGGTGTCACAGCCATTGAAAAAGCTGCTAAAGATGCGGGTTACAACATCAGCGTGCCTTTTAACCCAGGTCGGGGGGATGCAACTCAGGCGTTTACTGACATTAGTTCGTTTAACCAACTGGAATTAACTGCCGATGGCTTCTGAAACTACTTTGTTGCAGCAGCCAGCTATAAATCACCCGCCGAAATGTTGGTTGATAAAGCTGATCAGTTAGATTTGACCGTGCCCGAAATGACAGTACTTATCGGCGGCTTGCGGGCGCTGGATGCTAACTATCAAGGTGTGCGGCATGGCGTCTTTACCACTAAACCCGGCACCTTAAACAATGACTTCTTTGTTAACTTACTGGATATGGCTACGGTATGGCGCAAAGCGGCTACTGAGGGGTTATATGAAGGGTTTGATCGCCAAACCGGTGAGAAAAAGTGGTCAGGAACCACCGTTGATTTGATTTTTGGCTCTAACTCCGAGCTACGTGCGGTAGCTGAAGTGTACGCCTTTGATACCTCAAAGAAAAAGTTCGTAGACGACTTTGTTGCGGCCTGGACCAAGGTGATGAATCTCGACCGTTAAGCTACCTTCGCCGTAAACTGAAAAGGGCCTGCTGGCCCTTTTTTATGGCAATTATCAAAAAAGCCCGGATAAAGCGGCGCTGTCGGTACAACATGACAAGCTGGAAAGCGAGGTACAGGTGGAATTCTGGCGCAGCTATTGGAAAGGGCGGCTGGCGACTGTCTGAAGCCATTATAGACAGATTGGCGGCAGTTTGGCGCCTGTTTGACATAACTGAACACTTGCAGTTTACAGCAGAGCTTGGTTAACTCTAAGTATCTCTAAACCCTTGATGTTACTTATGGATATCTCTGCAGAAAAACTTAAACGGGTAAGACTGCGGCATAACCTATCGCAGGAGTTGTTAGCCAAACAATCAGGCTTAAGTTTGCGCACTATTCAGCGACTGGAAAGTGAAGGCGGTGGCTCAGCAGAGACTTTACATGCCTTGTGCGCGACGTTGAACATCAGTGCTGAACAATTACAACAGCATAGCACGCCACTGCAAGCCCGTTGGCAGCGCACAACCATTATCAGCAGGCTGCTGATATTTATACTGCTGTTTACAGCCTTGCTCAGCCTGATGGGTAAAGCATCCGCTACCAGCCTTGCCAGCTATCTGGATCTGATGTCTTTAGTGATATTGCTTGGTTTTTTAACGTTGTCCACTCTGGCCTGCTTTGGTGTAAATGGGTTAATAAAAGCCATCAGCGGGCTGAAATATCTGGCCAGTTCACAGCTTTATCAGCACGCGGCCAGCCGCGATTTGACCAGGTTGTATCAGTACATCTATAAAAATTGCTATGTTGCGGCGGCCATAGGCAGTGTTATTGGCCTGGTTAGCTTGCTTGAGCTTTTTGCCACCACAGGCAACGTCAACCAGTTTTTTTACGGCCTGCATGTGTTGTCCATTCTTTGGCTCTACGCCGCTATTATTGCCGAGCTGTTGTTAAGGCCACTGATCTATAAATTGACTGAAGCCAGTGAGTAGCTAAGCCCAGGCCTGCAAGCAGCCTTGCCATACCAGTAGCATAAACAACAGTAACACCAGCTTTAATGGCCAAAAGCTGGATGTTGCTGCTGCTTTTAGCATTGGGCTATTTTTCCTTTGCTACCTTTTATGCGCTGGTGCGTATAAAGCTGCATAATATGGAAACTTAAAGGAAAATACGTGAAATTACTACTTTGTGCAGCAGCCTTATTACTTAGCGGCTGTTCGGTGTTTGGCCACAGCGGTGTCGACGACGCCCCCTACACCCTGATTACAGCGGATAAACCACAAAACATTGAAGTGCGCCGTTACGACACTATGGTATTGGTTTCCACTTCTATGTCTGGAGATGGCCGCAATAGTGCCTTTAGAAAGTTGTTCCGTTATATCGGTGGTGAAAACGCAGGCAATACCGCTATTGCCATGACCGCACCGGTATTGATGGGTGAGCAAGCGGCGGCTAAAGGTGAAAAAATTGCCATGACAGCGCCGGTGTTGATGACAGGCTCTGGCACTGACGCCATGATGTCATTTGTGATGCCAAAAAACTTTACGCTGCAAAGCACCCCTAAACCGACTAACCCTGATGTTAAGGTCAGTGAGCTGACAAACTATAGGGTAGCGGCGATTCAATTTAGCGGCACCCTGAGCCGGCGTAACGTTGAAAAATACAGCAAGCAACTACAAGACTGGATGGCAGCCAACGGCTACACCGCCGCCGGCACACCTATTGAAGCTGGTTATAATGGCCCACTGACCCTGCCAATGCTGCGCCGCAATGAAATACTGATTGCGCTAAACTAACATGCCGCCAACTTGGCGGCATGGGTTGTTAGCATTAATAGCTAGCGTAGCCGCTGGCTATTTGCTGCTACGCGGCTTGGTTTTATCTGTGGTTTTAGCTGTGGTTTTAGGCGCAGCTTTAGGCTTTGCTTTAGCGGTTTTTTGCAGCTCAATGCTGGTTTCAGTAGCTTTATTCGAGCGGCCGCTGAGTACCTTGCGCGAAATAGTTTTTAACAGTGAGCCACGGTTGCTTACTTCAAAACCCGGCTTATTGATGCGTTTAATCTCGCTACCAATCAGCTTTTGAATACGCTCTAAGGTTTGCTCTTCTTCGCGGCTGACAAAAGAAATAGCGGTGCCTGAGGCGCCTGCCCGGCCGGTGCGACCGATACGGTGCACGTAATCTTCCGGTAAATACGGCAAGTTAAAATTCACCACAAAATCCAGCCCCTGGATATCCAGGCCACGGGCAGCCACTTCGGTGGCAATCAACACCTGTAATTTAGCTGATTTAAAATCGGCAATAGCGCGGCGCCGGGTACCCTGACTTTTATCACCATGGCAGACTGCAGCGTTTACCTTGGATTTTTGCAAGTCGGCTAACAGCCGGTCAGCCTGCTCCTTGGTACTGGTAAATACCAACACCTGAAACCAGTTATGCTCGGCCAATAACTGTTCAAATAATGCAATTTTGCGGCTTTCTTCTACCGGATACACCACATGGTTTACCGTATCAGCGGTACTGTTGGTTTTGGCTACCCGAATTTGCTGATGGTTTTTCAGAATTTTATGCGACAGTTCATTTACCGCCGGTGAAGTGGTAGCAGAAAACAACAGGGTTTGCCGTGACGCTGAGGTCATGTTCAGCAACTTCAGTACATCAGTGCTAAAGCCCATATCTAACATACGATCGGCTTCATCCAGTACCACAAATTCGACATCGCTCAGAATTACATTGCCCAGCGCCATATGCTCTAACAAACGGCCAGGGGTGCTGATCACGATATCGACACCAGCAATAAGTTTATTGGCCTGCCCGCCCATTTTCACGCCACCATAAAGGGCGGTAACACTGATAGGTAAATACTGCGCATAAGCGCTTATTGCCTCAGCTAATTGCTCAGCTAATTCGCGAGTGGGCGTTAAAATTAACGCGCGCAGGCGGCGCTCAACGCTGGCTTTGGGTTTATCCAGCATGCGCTGTAATACCGGTATAGCGAAGGCTGCCGTTTTACCGGTACCGGTTTGCGCCGTCACTTGCAAATCTTTACCCCGGCGTGCCGGTACTATGGCCTGCGCCTGCACTGGTGTCATGTCGCTATAACCATAGTCGACTAAGGCGCGTTGTAAATCTGCAGCTAAATCTAAAGATGAAAATTGCATAAGAGTTCCTCTGTAGAATAGCTACAGTTTAAATGAAGGTAAAAATTAGTCAGCCGCGTCGTCACTCGGGCGCGGTTGATGCTGGCAGGCTCTGGCCAGAATTTCGATATAAAACTGGCTAAGCTCTTGCGCTGCAGCAGCATCTATATGTTTATTGATATCTGAAGTAAAAATTGTTGTGGCTTCTTCTTTAGTCGCACCAAAGCGGCAGTCAAAGGTCCAGTAATCTGTGCCGGCTGGCAGGGCTTTGCGTCGCTCGCGGGCCAGGTATTTTTTAATTTCGTGCTTAATGGCATCGACTAAACGGGCGGGTTGCAGCTTAGCGTGGGTTAATGCAAATGTCTTTTTCATTGATATTCCTAAAAGTGCGTACCTGACAGTAAAATATCAATACGCTGATAAAGCGCGCATTCTACATGTAAGCGTAGAAGATAACCGCCACTATCTGCTATTTATCGGCAAAATCCGGGCAGTTATGTCTTATAAGAGGCAGCTAACGCTGCATCACCACCAAAAAAACTTAAACAGGTATAGTAACAAACCTAAGTTTAACAGCAGGGTGCACCAGAATAACCGTAAGAAAGATGTTTTTTGAGATTTATGCCGCAAGTGCTGTTGCGCAAGGCAGGCCCCGGGCCAACCACCGAGTAACGACATAAGGTGTAACGTCGACTCGGGTGTCCGCCGCCCTGCAGCTTGTGCCTGACGTTTATCCCAGGCATAACTGATAAAGGTTATCAGGCTAAGGCCAACATAAGCCGCTAATACCCATAACGGCAGCTTACCCAGCCAATGCAATAAGGCCAGCGCAATAAAGAATAACACTACTAATTTTAACGGCAAGTAGTTGGTGGCGTTAGCCGATGTGATCAACTGCTTTCTCCTGCCAAAGCGTTAATATTCAATAACAGTTGCTCACTGTATTCTATAGCCAACAGAGGGCAACACATCAGTGCCACTACACTGGCTGCGGGCTGCCAGATTTTCAGCTGAGCATTGGCCGGCTTCGCTCTCTAAGCAGAATTCAAAACGAGTGCGCGTCTTTACTGGCTCGGTGATTAAACCAGCAGGTAATTGCTGCCAATTCCAACGCTGAATAACCAGCTGTGCTTCCCGTTCAAAGATCCGCCCTGCGCTATCCGCTATTTTCATAATATGGATCTGGTAATCGGGCATGATCACATATTCAATGGTCGCGCAGCCTTCTTTGCCAGAAGTGGCGGCGTCTATCGGATAACGTGGCGCTATTCTTTGCAATGGTTGCCACGCTGACGTTTGTAAAACAGCCTCTTGCAACAGTAAGTTATCAAATGGCTCGCCTGATGTTGTGCTCGGTGTAGATTTACAGGCGCTCAGGCCTAACACTGACAACAGCACAATTAAGGTTTTCTTCATATCCATCCTTTTAATTCTGAGTATTCCTTTTAAAAATAGACTCGCTAAAAGCCCTGATGCCGGGTTCATGCAGTTATGTCTGTAACTGCACACCATTATTAATACATTTCATCATTATGCAACTTAAACATTTCGTAGCCTGACCTTTAACCAGCAAACCAGATTACTGATCTGCAGCCCTTTCAGTAACAGCATCCGTGGGGTTAAAGCCAAAATAATGGTTAACAACCTGGCAGAGCCTTTTGTGGACAGATCGAGCCTTATTCAAGTCCTATGCAGGAAAGGCCGCAAAGCACCATTTTTTCCAAGGTAAAACTGGCGTGTTAAAGCGCAGATGAGTTAATTGGCATTTAACTTTATTCACTAAGCGAGCCAAAGTCACACGCGCGGTTGCGACCAGTTTGTTTTGCCGCATACAAGGCCTTGTCGGCCTGGGCATATAACGCAGCCGCGCCGCCCTTCCCAACCGCATGCCAAGTTGTCACGCCAATGCTTACTGTCACTACCAAAGCCGTAGGAGACGAATCGTGTTCAAGCGCCAGTGCCGCTAATGTTGCCATAATTTTTTGCGCCACGGTCATGGCGCCAGCCTCGTCAGTGTCAGGCAAAATTATCGCAAATTCTTCACCACCAACCCGCGCAGGTAAATCATGCTGTCGGCAAGATGCCGCTAACAGGGCGCCAAACTGACTTAAAAATTCATCCCCTTTCGGGTGACCGTAGCGGTCGTTATAGAGCTTAAAATGGTCCGCGTCCATTAGCAGTAATGATAGTGGGCCCTTGCGCCGCATGAGCCGGGACAGTTCGATTTCCAGGCGCAAGTCAAAACGACGCCGGTTAGCAATTCCAGTGAGTGCATCAGTGCTGGATAACTCTTCCAACGTATGAACCTGCTTTTGCAGCACCGCAAGCAAACTGTTTATGCCTTGGGTAAGCACACCAATCTCATCTTGGCGATCGACAGCCACTTGAGTGTGCCAGTTTTTTGTTTCACTAATTTTTGCCACGTTGTGGCGCAGCCGGCTAATCGGACGCACCAGCCACCATTGCACGGCGAACAACAGCACCAGCCCAGTAACCAGTGCTACTGCCGCCATCTGCAGCAGTACATCCATGATAACATTACGGCCCTGCATAATAAGTTCGCGGTCCATATGGATCCGCACCCAAGTGAGTGGTTTTTCGTTTACGTCGTGTAGCAGGTACTGCATAGCAATGGCATTTTTGGAAAATTGTACCTTCAATTCAGTGTTTGAAAGATACTTAAGTGCCGGCAACTGCCAGGTCTGCGCTAAAGGCAAAAGTGTGTGTTTAATGTCCAGATGGTCCAGCGTAAAGTTAGCTGCGGCGTATTGGCTCATCTCTTTTTGAGCTGCGGCCTCCAGCTCGATCACCATTACCAGGGTCCCAAGCATGGGGCCGGCTCCATCACTGGGTAACACGCCTGTCCAACATAGGGCACTAAGCGCCGCCGCCACACGCGCTACGCCACATTCAGTCCGCCCTGGCTGAACCGCAGCAAGGGTAATCCGCTCGACTAAAATCGCAGACAGATCACTGGCTTGAACCTGCTCACCGCTACTGAAAGTTCTGGAGCCAAAATTATAAATCCCATTATTTTTATCCAATAATAACACTGCATCAAATTTAGATAGCCCGATACTTTCTGCTACAAAACTTGACTGCTCAAGCACTGGTTCACGGTGCTGCAAATGCTTATACATGTCATCCCAAATTGCCCAATCAGCATTCATAGCAGCAATGGCGCTCATTTTATGTTCAAGTGAACTAATCACCCGCCACGCTTTTTGCTGGGCAACTTCGCGCTCCATTTCTTCAAAAGTAGGCAGCAAGCTTTTGTGCATCAGCACTAAACCCAAGCCACCCATAACTGAAAACACCAAGCCAAAGACAAAGATGATCCGTGGGCCAATCCCCAAACCAGTAAAAAAAGTGTGCAGGCTCTGTTTCACTGAAAAAATCCATGCTTATTCATACATTAAAAGCATAGTGCCATATTTAATTTAGCACTAGGTTAAGTTCATGGGCTTTTTTTAGGAAAATTACGCGTCTAGCTCATTCATCGCTGAAAGTGCTATGCTGGCTTATGGCAAGAATGGAATAACTAACCCAAGGAAACCTGACTATGCGCCCTATTTACTGTGGCTTGCTGTTGCTGATGCTGGCCAGCTGTGGCAAAAACGAAGTGGGCGACGTATCTTTAGGCGTATTCACCACCAAGGATATCAAGATAGATGCTTTTATCGATCCGGTGGTGACCGGCGTTACCTGTCATGTTTCCAGCATTGAAGCCAATCTGAACTTTTCTGACCCGTCAGACAGCTCTGTTGCCTGTCGCCAGACTGGCCCTATTACCGCCCAAATGATTGCCCAAATAGATAAAAGTAAGAGCGGTGAAGTGCTGTTTACCAAATCAAAAAGCATCTTTTTTAAAAGCATGAAAATTCGCCGTATTCTTGATGCCGACAATCAGACGCTGATGTATGTGTCCTACTCCACCAAGGAAACCTCCGGCAGCTTTAAGCACAGCCTGTCTACCGTGCCGCTATGGGGCACCGATGCCTATAACGCCGCGAAGCTGCAAAACTGATAGCGCTGCAAAACAAATACTAGTGTACGCCGCTAAATATAAGCAGTGCCTTTTAAATACAGCACGGCAAACCCTGACACTAACACCCGGTCATTGCTAATGCTGCAATATACTATGCCACCACGCTGCGATGCCTGGAAAGCCAGCAACTCAGTTTTAGCCAGCACCTGCGCCCAATAAGGCGCCAGCCCGGCATGAATTGAGCCGGTTACCGGATCTTCATCCCCGCCGTTGGCCGGCCAGAAATAGCGGGAAATAAAGTCATAGTCGCGGGCTTTAGCGGTCACCACCACATCAAAAGGGGCTAGCTGTTTCAAGTGCTCTGAAGAATAGGTCAGGCTTGTAACATCCTGCTCTGACGCCATTACCGCAAAATAAGCCTGGCGGTTTTTCAATACCTGCATAGGTGTGACCGATAATCCCGCTAATAAGGCGTCCGGCACCTGCTCGAGCACTTGCGGGCACTGGTTGGGGAAACTCATTTCAATCCTGCCGTCGCTATGCTGTTTAACCCACAGTGTGCCGACTTCTGCGGTTAAAAACTCAATGTCACCCTGAGCGCCCAGCTGATTCAAGATCACATAGGACGCCGCCAGGGTGGCATGGCCACAAAAGTCGATCTCGGTCAGCGGAGAAAACCAGCGAGTTTCATATTTATTGGCCGATAACGCCCGGATAAAGGCGGTTTCAGAAAGGTTATTCTATGCCGCAATGTTTTGCATTAGCTCAGGTGCTAGCCACTGTTGTAGTGGCACAACGGCCGCAGAATTGCCTTTAAACTGCTGTTGAGTAAAGGCATCTACTATATAAATATCTAATTCCAACACAGACTCCTTAGGTTTATTCGCTCAGGTAAAGCCATATTTTTTGATAACGCCTGCACAGCTATGTTGAATAGCCTTATCCCTACCGAGCTGCTTCGGTCAACGCAAGCATATGCCTTTGAGGATCTTGCCGGCCGTGCAGCACGCGAATAATTTCAACCCGGTTGGCGATAACCCGGTAAAACAAAATATGACTTTGAATGGGTAAGCTTCTGATATGAGGTAGAAGTTCTGGACGTTCTACGCCGATCAGCGGTTGTTCTGTTAGTAACCAAAATCGATTTTTTATGGCCAATAGGTAGCTATCTGATTGGGCTTGCCCCCAGGTCCCAAGTCCGTATTGATATATCTCTCTCAAGTCATTTTTAGCAGCAGGTGCAATAATGAGCTTGAAAGCAGGCATCTGTTTAGCCTTTTATATCGTCAAACAATACATCCAGCGCAGCCTTTGATTCAATTGCAATACCTTCGCCACGGTCCAGTTGCTCAGTAGCCACTTTCAGTTGTTCGCGCAGGCGAGCCAGTTTCACTTCATGGATCCAGTCTTCATGAGTATCCATAAAACGTAAGGCTTCGCGAATGACTTCACTGGCATTATTGTATAAACCACTCTCAACTTTGGCTTTTATGCGAGACTCTAGTTCTGGCGTCAGGGATACATGCATGATGACCTCTAAAGGTAAGCACCTATATCGGTTATGCTAGGCTTGGCGACAAAGATTGTCAATTTTTGTAGTTTACGAACTTGACCAAAACGGGGTTCCAGCCGTTCTTACCAAGTATCGACTTAACCAATAGAGGATAGAAGCTAAAAAGGGCTAACAGCATGCCCGTGGCAGGGTTCACCGGTTACCGGATGTTGAAAATAGATATCACTGGCATGCAGTAATAATCGGTCTGCCAGCTGTTGGCTGCTGTCACTGTGGTACAAATCACATCCGAGGATCGGATGATTGATGCTAAGGCTATGAATGCGCAGCTGATGGGTGCGGCCACTCAGCGGAGTAAACTGCACCAGGCTGCGTCGCGGCTGGCTCAGCCGTTTTACTACCCTGAACTGACTGCTGGCAGCTTTGCCGGTGCTGTCGCAAATGTTCACCCGCGGAAACTGGCTGTTATCTTTGGCAATCGGCGCTGTTATTAGCCCTTCGTCAGCACTAACCCAGCCTTCTAACATGGCGCTGTAATGCTTTTGCACCGAACCGGCCTGAAACTGCTGATTCAAATGCGCGGTGGCATCTGGCGTCAGTGTCACCACCATAATACCCGAGGTACCAAAATCTAGCCGATGCGGTAATTTCGCCAGCGGAAACGCCGGGCTTACCCCTGGCTGGCCGTGTACCAAACGATAGTGAACCGAATCGTGGTTAAGCGGGTTTTTACCCGATAAACTCAACAAGCCTGAGGGCTTGTTTATCAAGAGGATGCTATCGTCCTGATATAAAATGTGCACAAACTCATAGCAGGCCGGTGCGATAAAGGTATCAATAATGTCCACAAGCTCCCCTTTTTAGCCTTTTATACCATCAAACAGCACATCCCGCGCAGCCGTTGATCCATTCCCGCGCTTTACTGTCGATTTTTCAAAGAGATTAACAAAATTTTTCAGTCTGTAAGAGCTTTGGCCAAAGCTGATCTATAGGCGGACTATGATTTATACAGTACGATACATGAGTACCGTCTTCTTAAACCCTATGCTGTATCACCTGAAAACAACAATAAGGTATTTACAATGACAAAGAGCAAACTGCTATACCTCTTAGCATTTTTTGTATTTGGTTTATACGCGCAAGCGTTCGCCCAGGAGTCACCGGCAGTTGCAGTAAGCACCAACGCTGTTATAAACGATTATGTCAGCGACGTAACCACTGTGGTTTGTCCTTTTAAAAATGATATCGATTATAAGCCAGGTAGAGTGCGTTGCGGCTTTATTACGGTACCGGAAAACAGAGAGGTGCCCGATAGTCGTTTACTTCAGATCATTTTCACCCAGATTGTTGCCGAGGCGAGTCTTGATATTGACCAGGATGACAAATCAGCCAAAGAGAATGAGGAAGTACTTGAGGCAAGAGAAGACCCCATTATCTACCTCAGCGGCGGGCCCGGAGCGGGCATAGAATTTTATGTAAAACGCTTTTTAAAGCATGACTTAACCAAAACCCGGGATTTATACATTCTTAATCAACGCGGCATCGGTGATTCTGAAGAGCTTTGTCCATATTATGAGACCACCAGCCGCGAACTGGTACTCGCTGATAATCTAAAAGCGCAGGAAATTGAAAATGCGCAGCGAATGAAAGCATGTTTTGCAGTGGCTACCAACAGAGGTGTCGATTTAAGCGCCTACAATACGGTTGAGAATGCCAGAGATGTGCGCGCGCTTCGCCAGGCTTTAGGCTTTGAATCGTGGAATGTGTGGGGCATTAGCTATGGCAGTCATTTAGGGCAAATGTTAGTCAATGTAGACCCTGAAGGAATACGGGCTTTGGTGCTCGATGCCATTGTACCTAATGATCTGGGCGATTTAATGCGCATTCATCGCTGGGTTGCACGAAACCATCAGAATGTATTTACAGAATGTGCGCGGCAGGGCGCTGCAATTTGTGAGGGCTTAGAACAGGCGTTTTACGCTGCGGGTAATGCCCTCATTGCTAACCCTATTATGGTGGATGCGTTTGACAAAGAGCTGTTCCCATCGGGTAAAGCGCATGTACCGGCGTTAATTGCCGCTTTTGCACCCTTCTCTATGCTGTATGAACAAGACACTTACCCCGCTATCCCATCGGTTATGCGCGGTTTAGTCGCTATGATTAACAGCAGGGACGACGAAGTATTTCAGGCATTAGTAAATG
This sequence comes from Arsukibacterium sp., assembly GCF_036735525.1. Taxonomy (NCBI): domain Bacteria; kingdom Pseudomonadati; phylum Pseudomonadota; class Gammaproteobacteria; order Chromatiales; family Chromatiaceae; genus Arsukibacterium; species Arsukibacterium sp. Next base: position 34,848 of record NZ_DAINOE010000034.1, read on the forward strand.
GCGACGGAGGATTTTCCCGCAGTTCTGGCATAGGTATGGGCAGCGCGATACGTTGTAACGATGGTTACATGGCTGCAGAAGCCCGTGTTGCGGCAGAGGATCTACAAGAAGATTTTGGTTTTAATGAGGGCGCATTTTCAGTCGAGGGTTCCCAATTAATGGCCGACACCTGCGTTGAGGCCGGTTTAGCACCGCGAGATCGCAAGGACTATCAACTTATTCAAAGTACTATTCCAACCTTGGTGGTTAACGGCGATTGGGATCCAATCACCCCGCCAGCGCTGGCTGAGCGAATTGCACCAGGCTTTAGCAATGGCCGCTTAATCATCGTGCCTTACGCCGGCCACGGCCCTACCCGTTCCATGCCTGAATGTGCATCGCAAGTGCTCACTGACTTTTTCGACAACCCAGGCCAAAATCTTGCTGAATTAGATGCATCTTGCCTGGAAAAAGGTGCTGAGCCACCAGAGTTTTTGGATTACCTGCAAACGGATATCCATTTAAAGCTGGCAGCACGCGCCATGGATGATCCAAAAAACGTCGTTGTCCCCGGATTGCTCGCGTCTACGCCTATCATTATTTCCTTATTAGGTTTCATCATGATTTCCTGGGGGGCTATTACCAGACGCTATAGCTCAAGCCATGTCGACGAGCCAGGTCTTGGCCCGGTAACGCCCCGGCTTATCGCTTTTATCACCACGCTTATTTTACTAGTGGGTGTCGGGCTGATTGGCTTAGGTGTTCAAAGGGCAATTGAAATCAGCGAGGTCAGTATTATTGCGGGTTTTGCGCCACCCGCCGGTACTGGTGCATGGCTGGTGCTACTGGCAGGATTAAGTGGTATAGCGACCCTTGTGCTCACGTTAAAAGCGCATAAAAATAGCCCCCTTAGAAAACGTTCGCTAAGCGGCTTTGTGCTTTTGAGCCTTTGTGCAATGTTACTGAGTGTTATCTTTGTTA
>NZ_DAINOE010000034.1:35907-37155 GCF_036735525.1 Arsukibacterium sp.
TGTTTTATTAAGTTTGTTCAATCAGGATTTAGTCGTTATTATTTAATAACAGTTTTTTAAGGGACTAATATTATGCGTTATCTCTGGGTGATATTGCCCTTGTGCTTGGACCTTACCGCCTGCCAAAGTGCTTATTACTCAGCTATGGAAAAAGTGGGCGTGCATAAACGCGACATCCTGGTAGAGCGAGTAGAAAAGGCGCAGCAGTCCCAGCAAGAAGCGCAGCAGCAATTTAAATCGGCATTAGCGCAGTTCAGCAGCTTACTTAAGTTCGATGGTGGCGACTTACAACGCATGTATGAGGCCACAGATAGTGAGTTTCAAGCCTGCGGCAAAGCTGCAGCAAAAGTCAGCGAGCGTATTAATAGTATTGAGGCGGTTGCAGAAGCGCTCTTCGACGAATGGCAAGACGAACTTGAGCTATATAGCAATGACAGTTTAAAACGCGACAGCGCCACTAAACTTGCGGCCACTAAACGACAATACAACAGTTTACTTAAAACTATGCGTCGCGCAGAGCAAAGCATGCAGCCGGTGCTTTCATCACTACAAGATAACACACTGTATTTAAAGCATAACCTTAACGCAAGTGCCATCGGGACTTTGAAAAGTGAGTTCAATTCCATCCAAAATGATATCAATAAACTGATTGCTGACATGAATACAGCAATCAAACAAAGCGAACAGTTTGTTGCCACGCTAAAGCAATAACAGTGCATCAGTTACTTTGATAGTTTAATAAAAGAGGTAAGGTATGGCGGGTCAAGGTTCAGGAGGCAATGTTATTGCCGCCCTATGTAATGCGTTTATCCCAGGGTTAGGCCAGTTAGTACAAGGGCGAATTTTAGCCGCTATTATTTTCTTTGTGGTTTGTGCAGTAGGCTATGCATTATTTTGGTTGGTGATCCCCGCGATTATTGCTTCCATTGCGCATTTGTGGGCGATTATTGATGCCGCAAAGTTTCGCCCCCAAAGGATCTGACCTTGAGGGGCAAATTTAGCCCCCGTTGCAAAGACGCATGGTCATCGGCAGTGCCCGGTGGCCTCATGTCAATTTAAGCGGGTATTGAATTTGCAGGTTGGAGTCTGGTTGGTTTGAGACATGCGTTTTCTTTTACAGGGCAATCACCTTTCCCCGATAAATAATCAGACCATTTGCTGCCGCGCGCACGCCCATCGGGCCAATAATCTGATCATAGGGCTCTTTGGCACCAAAGGTCGTTGCCTGCACAATGGCCTGATCTTTAG
>NZ_DAINOE010000035.1:0-8981 GCF_036735525.1 Arsukibacterium sp.
ACAAAGCTGCTGGAGATATCAGCGATAAGTTGAAAAAAAGCAGCCTGACTGCGGGAGGTCAACGACATAGCATTTCACCTTTAGCAATGAATTATCAGTCTATCCTTTATCAGCATTACAAGCAAAAATGGATAAACCACTTTACTATAGCTATTAGTCTAAGTTCGTTTTTACACATTTTTGTGTACAGTGATCAAATGTTTTTCAGTTTTATGAGGCAGGATCATGTCAACCAGTCACCCTTTGCAAGCAGAGCGCTATCAGCAACATTATGATCAAGCCATGGCGCACCCTGAGTGCTTTTGGCGTGAACAGGCTGCGAAATTGGCCTGGTATCAGCTACCCAAGCAGATCCTGAACCAGGACATGACGCACACCACCCAACCCTACCAGTGGTTTGGTAATGGCAAACTCAATACCAGCTATCTGGCACTGGATTATCATATTGAGCAAGGTCGCGGCGAGCAAACGGCGCTGATTTATGACTCACCGGTCACCAACACTAAGCAGCAATTTAGCTACCTGCAATTGCGCGATGAAGTGGCACGCTGTGCCGGCGCACTTCAGGCGCTGGGGGTAAGCAAAGGTGATCGGGTGGTGATTTATATGCCGATGATTCCACAAGCCGCCATTGCTATGCTGGCTTGCGCCCGCTTAGGCGCCATACATTCGGTGGTATTTGGCGGCTTTGCGCCGCATGAGCTGGCCATCCGCATAGACGATGCCACCCCAAAAGTGGTGATGAGCGCATCCTGCGGCATTGAAGTTAACCGGGTCATTGCCTATAAGCCCTTAATAGACAGTGCTATTGAAAAAGCCAGTCACAAGCCTGCACACTGCCTGATTTGGCAACGCGAGCAATGCCCGGCTGAGCTTATTGCCGGTCGCGATTTGGACTGGCATTCAGCGGTGCAGCAAGCACTACCGGCTGCCCCTGTGGTGCTGAACAGTACTGACCCGCTGTATATTCTGTATACCTCAGGCACCACAGGTAAACCCAAGGGCGTGGTGCGTGATAATGGCGGCCATGCGGTGGCACTGCATTACAGTATGCAGGCCATTTATAACATTAAAGCCGGGGACGTGTTTTTTGCCGCCTCTGATGTTGGCTGGGTGGTGGGCCATTCCTATATCGTCTATGGCCCGCTGCTGGCCGGAGCCACCACCATTTTATATGAAGGCAAGCCAGTATTTACTCCGGATGCCAGTGCCTTTTGGCGTATTTGCGCCGAATATGGCGTAAAAGCCATTTTTGCCGCGCCAACGGCATTCAGAGCGATTAGAAAGGAAGATCCAGAGGCGCTGTTACTGCAGCAATATGATTTATCGGCACTGCAAACGGTGTTTATGGCCGGTGAGCGACTGGATCCGGCCACCTTGTATTGGGCGCAAGAGGTGACCGGCAAGCCAGTGGTGGATCACTGGTGGCAAACCGAAACCGGTTGGGCGATTTGCGCCAACTTAACCGGCATTGAGTTACTGCCGGCAAAAGCGGGCTCGGCCACAAAGCCGGTACCGGGTTTTGCAGTGAATATACTGGATGACGAGGGCAAAGCAGTCCCAGCCGGGCAGCAAGGCAATATTGCCCTTAAACTACCACTACCACCAGGTTGCCTGACCACCATTTGGGGTAATCCGGAGCGTTTCAGCGCAGGTTATCTGCAGCAATTCCCCGGTTATTACTGTAGCGGTGACGGTGGCTATGTCGATGAAGATGGCTATGTGTTTATTATGGGCCGCACCGACGATGTCATTAACGTGGCCGGCCATCGCTTGTCTACTGGCGAAATGGAAGAAATCCTCGCCAGCCATCCGGCAGTGGCTGAATGCTGTGTTATTGGTTTACCTGATGCGCTCAAAGGCCAGCAACCGGTGGGCTTTGTGTTGCTAAAAAGCAGCATAACCGAAGATGCTACCGCAATTCAGGCGCAACTTGTCGCATTGGTGCGCCAGCAAATCGGCGCGGTGGCCAGTTTTAAACAGGCCTTAGTGGTACCGCGTTTACCCAAAACCCGCTCGGGTAAAATATTACGCAAGCTGCTTCGGCAAATTGGCGAAGGCGATAATTATCAGGTGCCCTCAACCATAGATGATGCCGCTTGTTTACCAGAGTTGGCAGCTTTGATGGCTGAGCACGGTGTAATACAAAACCGCTGATCTTAATAGCAAAGACTGCAGTATAATGACCTGGTTAGAGCGTAAAAACCAGCTTTAACGTGACTTTAATGCCGGTTTTTTGCATCATATAGCCTTTCGCTGCGACCCAAAGCAAAACTACAGCACAAAGCAGCAGCAATAACACCGTGGCGGCAGTATCAGAGGTAACCATGTTATATTTTAACAGCCAGAAAATTCCGGAATTGCAAGGGCTGACCTTTGCCCAGCGTATGCAGGTGATACGCAGTGCCGCCGATAAACTGCCTACGCCAACTAAAGTAGGCTTAAATACGTTAAAACTACTGATTTTATTTGGTTTATTTATTTTAATTGCCCGCGCCGATGGCCTGGCTATTGTCGGTTACACCCTGCTGTTAGTGGTGGCTTACCCGCTTATCACCCGACCTATTACCTATGCCTTGTGCCAAAGCCAATTTGCTGCCTTGCGCCGCCAGTTGTTTAAAGACAGCCCTGTAGCGGATTAAAAAGTAATTGCTGAGGCTGCAATGAAATACAAGAAATCATTGCTCTTTGGCCAGAGGGCTATGTTCTTGTGCCCATTGCTCTAATCGCGTGATTTGGTAGTCTGGATAAATACCTTGGTAAAGACTTCTCATGCTTCCATCCAGATAACTAAGTTCCAACGCCCGTTTCCAACGTTCAACTCTTAATGGATCAACATCCAACGAAAACGCCAGGTAGAGTTCAATGGTATACAAAAACTGGTGATGCATTAAATCCAAATTATGTTTTAAAATCTGCTTATCATGCTCAACTGCCCAATCACTAAACGTAGATAAGTGCACTCTACCCTTAGCCATCATTTCAATACAATCACCACCTTGAGTGGTAAGTACCAAATTAACACCCTCTTTAAATCCTATCTGAAGCAGTTTATCCTGATGCACTGAGCCTCTGAGCTCGCATGCTATAAGCGCTTTATCAGATTTTTGTTTAAGGGTGTCTTTCAAACCATATAACGACATTTGGTATTGTTTAAGAGGCCCTACCCACTGAAACTTATTTTCTCGATCTTCCGTTCTTATCGTTTCAAATAGTACTGAATTAGCCGTTTTTTGAGCCATTTTTGATGCCCGCGCCCATGGTAATAACTCAATAAAAATGTGTTCAGACTGTCTGGACGAAAGTAAACGTATAAGATCTACCGTTGCACCAACCACTTCATTCTTTTCGTTAAGGTATTCGCCAGGAGGGCTATGTGAGGTTATAAAGTGCAATACCTTTTCGCTTTCTACCTGAGAAAACGATGCACTGCTGAACAGAATAAAAAATGAAGGGATATAAAGATTAAAAAAAGCTTTGAGGCGGCTCACGAACAGTAGCATTAACATTTTTTTTCTGATCCGTGATAACGCTTTTTTAAATTATATAGCGGAAAATATCCACCGCAAGAACTCTATGCTGACAACTGACATTATCAGGAAATTAAACAGCCTGATATTTCAAGGATCCTATTCAGAGACATCCAATAAACACAGCCAGACCTAAATAAGTCATGGCTGTGTTTAGCACCCGGCGGCTTAAAAAAGTAATCTAAGCCAGATACTGAAACAGTTTGGTCAGCAAATTATTGCCAAAGTAGATAGTGGCCACAGTGTTGACAAAAATAATGGCTAAAATCACCGGAATAAAGGTGCCCAATGAGAAATTGACATATTGCTGCATCACCGAGCCGGCAAAGCTGGCATTACCCTGACTCATCTCTGCATCAAGATTGTGTTTTTTCCAACGGTAGATCACAAACAAGCACAGCAATAAACCATTTAACGGCAGGATAGTTTCGTAAAACATATCGTAGATAAGATCAAAGAACGACTTAGTGTTACCACCATAGCTAAGGATATTGCTCAGCCAGTCAATACGGCCAAATGACAAGGCACTGATAATCGCCAGCACCACCATAGCACCGCCCAATGAGTACAACGCCTTGCGCCGGCTTAAGCCTTTGCCATCCATAATACTGGCTACCGGCACCTCAATAATCGACACCAACGAGGTCATCGCTGCAAAAAACACCAGCAGGAAGAAAAACGCGGCGATAAAAGAAGCGCCAAAATAGCCAATATCTGCCTGCAGCGCTAAAAATATTTTGGGCAAAAACATGAATATCATGCCAATGCTTGATTCCGACAGCTCGCTGATTTCAATGTCCGGGTTAAAGGAAAACACCGCGGGTAAAATTAGTAAGCCAGAACAACACGCCACCAGTAATGATAAACCCGCCACCATTTTACCGGCAGAGACAATATTGTTGTTTTTCTGAATATAAGAGCCGTAGGTAATTAAAATCCCCATCGCCAGCGATAACGAGAAAAAGGCCTGTGCTAAGGCGCCGTTTATCACTTCACCGGTCAGTTTGGTAAAATCCGGGATTAAGAAAAAGGTGACACCCAGCATGGCGTTTTCCAGCGTCAGCACATAAATCACTAACGCAATTAACATTAAAAACAGTGTGGGCATCAGCACCGTAGTAGCCTTTTCTATGCCTTTTTTAACCCCGCCCTGCAAAATTAAAAAGGTCAGACCGACCACAATCGCCATGTAGACAAATAATTCATTACTATTAATAAAAATGCCGAAACCAGCAGGATCGGCGAGCTGATCCAGTTGACCTAGCACGGCTTTACCAAGATAACCGGCAATCCACACGGTGATCACCAGGTAAAACACCCCTATCATAAAAGGTGTGATCACGGACAGCCAGCCGACAGTTCGCCAGGCGCGGTTTTGGCCAATTTCAGTGAAAGCGCCCAGCGGGTTCTGCCGGGTATGCCGGCCCAGGCTCATTTCCGCCAGCATCACCGGTAAGCAGATAAAAAACACAAAAACAGCATACATGATAAGAAAAGCGGCACCGCCGTTTTTGCTGGCCATCACCGGAAAAGCGACCAGGTTGCCTATACCGACAGCTGAACCAGCGGCGGCCAGAATAAACCCCAGACTGGAGCTAAATTGTTCACGTTTCATTGGATTAAAGACTCCCTGACTATTTTTTTATTAGAATACTATTTTCTATTTTTATAATGTGCGCCCAGCATGCTAACAGCGACTTGCGGCAAATCCTAGCCCGACCTGCAAACTATGGCCAGCTCAATTGGTTTTAGCAGGCAATTCTGCTATCGTGCAGCGACAAAAACAGTATGCGAGTTTTACCATGTTCTATATGATTTACTCTGAAGATGCGGCCAATAGTCTGGAAAAACGGTTGGCAACCCGGCCTGCGCATCTTGCGCGATTACAGGTATTGAAAGAGGCCGGTCGCTTATTACTGGCCGGGCCCTTACCGGCAATGGATTCAAGCGAACCTGGTGCTGCAGGCTTTACCGGCTCGCTGGTGGTGGCAGAGTTTGTCTCTTTAGCCGAAGCACAGCAATGGGCCGACAACGACCCCTATCTGGCGGCCGGTGTCTACATTAAAACGACAGTGAAACCCTTTAAAAAAGTACTGCCCTAACCCCGCAAGGATGCATTAATGCCATACATACTCCTTACCGGCGGTGCTGGCTATATCGGCAGCCATACCGCACTGGAACTACTAAATGCCGGTTATCAGGTATTAAGCTTTGATAATTACAGCAATAGCTCAACTGAAGCGTTAAACCGGGTAGAACAACTCAGCGGTAAATCGATAGTAAAAGTCACTGGCGATATCCGTGATGAAGCAGCGTTACGCCAGCTGTTTAGCGAACATCAGATTAGCGCAGTAGTCCACTTTGCCGGGCTTAAAGCGGTGGGAGAGTCCACCCAGCTACCGCTGCATTATTATGATAATAACGTCGCTGGCACTGTAACCTTGTGCCGGGTTATGCGCGAAGTGGGCGTGAAAAAACTGGTTTTTAGCTCTTCTGCTACTGTCTATGGCGATGCCAAACAGGTGCCTATTCCGGAAAGCGCGCCCCGCTCGGCCACTAACCCTTATGGCCAGAGTAAGTTAATGATTGAGTATATTCTGCAGGATTTAGTGCAAGCCGAGCCGGATTGGGGGATGACCTTACTGCGCTATTTTAATCCGGTGGGAGCCCATCACAGTGGTCAAATTGGTGAAGACCCCAATGGTATTCCCAATAACCTGATGCCCTTTATTTCGCAAGTGGCTGTGGGCAAACGCAGCAGCCTGAGTGTGTTTGGTAATGACTACCCAACGCCAGATGGCACCGGGGTGCGCGATTATATTCATGTGGTCGATTTAGCCCGTGGTCATGTCAAAGCCTTACAGTACTTAGAGCAACACAACGGCATAGAGGCGATCAATCTTGGCACTGGCGTCGGTTACAGTGTGCTGGATATGGTGAAGGCCTTTAGCACTGTGAATCAGGTTGCAGTGCCTTACCAGATTGCGCCGCGTCGTCCGGGCGATATTGCCGTCTGTTATGCCCAGCCCGACAAAGCCAAACGTTTACTGGGCTGGCAGGCAGAGCACAGTCTGGATGATATGGTGAAAGACAGCTGGCGCTGGCAGTCGCAAAACCCGGATGGCTATAAGCAAGCTTAACAAGGAGCTGCCATGTCAGAGCGCTTAGTAAATAAAGTCATTTGGATAACCGGCGCTTCCGGCGGTATTGGCGAAGCACTGGCGCGGGAGCTTGCAGCAGCAGGCGCCCGGTTGATTTTATCGGCCAGAAGACACAGCGAATTACAGCGGGTACGCGATAGTCTAAATAATGCCAGCAGCCACCTGCTGCTGCCTTTGGATATTACCGACAGCCAGGCGGTAAACTCGGCAGTGCAAAGTATTCAACAGCAAGTTGGCGGCCTGGACTGGCTAATTAATAATGCCGGCATCAGCCAGCGGGCGCTGATCGTCGACACCCAAGCTGATACTGATCGCCGGTTGTTTGAAGTGGATTATTTTGCACAAATACATCTGACCAAACAGGCACTGCCCTTGCTGTTAGCCGATGGCGGCGGCAAGGTGGTGTTTATCTCCTCAGTGGCCGGTTTAGTGGGTACCCAGTATCGTGGCAGCTATTCTGCGGCCAAGGCCGCCTTGCACCTGTGGGCCAATAGTTTACGTGCTGAACTGTATGAGCAAGGGTTAAGCGTGGCTACGGTCTTTCCGGGTTTTGTCAAAACCAACGTCTCGCACAATGCACTCACCGGTGATGGCAGCCCCCTGAATCAATTAGACGAGGCGCAAGCTAATGCCATGAGCGCAGAGCAGTTTGCGGAAAAAACCGTCAAGGCGCTGCTTAACAACAAAAACTATATTGTTGTTGGCGGGCTAAAAGAACGCTTAGGCGCCTTGATGTCGCGCCTGTCACCAGAGCTGCTGTATAAAATAGTACGCAAAGCTAAGGTGCGCTAACAGAAAACGAACAGGGCGCTTATTGCGCCCTGTTCGTGTTTATTAACCCCTACCCTCGCGGCTGGGTTTTTTCCCTGTTTGCTGCCGTTGTTGGCCCGGGCTTTTACCCGCCGAACCTTTACCGGCCTGACCTTTAGGTGCTTGCCCTCTGCCAGCAGGTTTTTTCGCTGGCTCTGGCCGGCTTGGCTTTGCCGATGGCTCAGTTTTCCTGCCAGGGGTTTTCTCGGCAATTTGATGCTTACGCACAGCGCGCTTCATACTGGCTAAGCGGCGACGACGCTCGGTGCGATCTTCGCTTTTTACCAGGGTTTGCTGCTCAGGGTCCAGCTGCACTAGCTGGCGCAGGTAATTCACTTCATCTAAGGGATACTCGGCATAACCACCGGCCGGAATATGCTTGGGTAACAATAAGTCACCATAACGTACCCGGATAAGCCGGCTCACCACCGCACCTTGCGATTCCCACATGCGACGGACTTCACGGTTGCGGCCTTCGGTTAACACCACATGGAACCAGCGGTTGATGCCTTCTCCTGGCAGGGCTTTGATTTTTTTGAAATTCGCCTTACCATCTTCCAGCTCAACACCGGTGCGCAACCGTTGGATCATCGCATCGTTAATATCGCCAAACACCCGCACCGCGTATTCACGCTCAACTTCAAACTTAGGGTGCATTAGGCGGTTGGCCAGCTCACCGTCGGTGGTAAACAGTAATAAACCTGAGGTATTAATATCCAGCCGGCCAATGGCAATCCAGCGGGCGCCTTTAATATTAGGTAACCGCGAGAACACCGTGGGGCGGCCTTCAGGATCAGTGCGTGAGCAAATTTCGCCCTCTGGCTTATGGTAGGCCAGCACCCGGCAAATTTGCTGCGCTTCGCTGGCAATTTGTATCGGATGACCATCAATACGCACGGCCTGGGTGGCACTGACTCTGTCGCCTAAGGTTGCCGGTTTGCCATCTACAGTAACCCGGCCCTGGCTTATCCAGTCTTCCATTTCACGGCGTGAGCCGACGCCGGCACGTGCCAGCACTTTTTGTAATTTTTCGGTGGTATCACTCATTAGTGTATCTCTCCTGTCGTCACGACGGTGTTGGTTAATTCGAGCAGCGGCTCAGACATGGCCTGAAACTCTGGTAAAGGGGGTAACGCCGATAAATGCGGTAACCCAAAATAATCTAAAAAAGCGTTAGTGGTAGCATATAAACCGGGCCGACCGGGGACTTCTTTATGGCCAACCACTTTAACCCAGTTACGATCAAGCAGGGTACGGATGATCTGACTGCTGACCGACACCCCGCGAATATCTTCTATTTCACCACGGGTAATTGGCTGACGGTAAGCAATCAATGCCAGGGTTTCTAACACGGCGCGTGAGTAACGTGGTGAACGCTCGGGCCATAAACGGGCCAGCGACTCACTCAGTTCAGGCTTAGTCACAAAACGATAACCCGATGCCGTGTGCATTAGACTAATGCCGCGACCGGCGTAATCTT
>NZ_DAINOE010000035.1:8991-11135 GCF_036735525.1 Arsukibacterium sp.
CATTAACCTGTCCAGCGTCTGGCATAGCCGTTTTTTACTGACATTAAAGCCATAAAGCACGGTTTGCTGTAAATCATCGCTGCTAAGCGGCTTGTCGGCGGCAAAAATGGCGGCCTCAACCAGCTGCAATAACTGCACTTCATTAATTTTGCCGCTCATTATGCCTCAGCTGTGTTGAGTTTGACATGTATTTGACCAAAAGCCGCCGCCTGAATAATCTCAACCAGCTTTTCTTTGGTCAGCTCCAGTATCGCTAAAAACGTCACCACCACCCCCTCGCGGCCTTCGGATAATTCAAAGCAGTCTGAAAACGCCAGATAACCTTGCTGCTCACGCAGTAACTCCAGAATGCGGCTCATCCGCTCGCGGGTAGATAAATGCTCGCGTTTAATATGATGATGCTGAAACTCTTTGGCGCGTTTCATAATGTCTTTTAGGGCCAAGGTCAGCTCTGCCAGCTCGACATCAGGTAGTAGCAGTTGTGGGGCAAAGTTATCGGCCAGCACCGCATGCGCGGTAAAATGGTCGCGCTCATCACGGGGTAAGGCATCGATTTGCGTGGCGGCTTGTTTAAATACTTCGTATTCCTGCAAGCGGCGGATAAGTTCGGCCCGCGGGTCAGCCTCTTCCTCGTCGGGCAAGCTGTGCCGCGGTAACAGTAAACGGGATTTGATTTCTGCCAGCATCGCCGCCATCACCAGATATTCAGCCGCCAGCTCAAAATTCAGCCCCTGCATCAGCTCAATATATTCCATATACTGCAGCGTTATATCATTTACCGGTAAATCGACAATATCAAACTTGTGTTTGCGAATTAAATACAGCAAAAAATCCAGAGGCCCGGCAAAGGCGTCCAGTAAGATTTCCAGTGCATCAGGCGGAATATAGAGATCATCCGGCCGCTGCAGTACCGCCTCGCCTCTTACATAAGCCAGGGGTAATGGCGGCTGAATGGTCAGGCTGTCAGCTTGCATCGGCGTGCTCTTTGCATTTCGCTTTCGCTTCGCTTTAGTTAACGAAACGGCGTCGGGTCGCCGCGACCTTCGCGCAGTAATACCGGTTCATCTTCTGATAAGTCCACGACCGTGGTTGGCGCTTCGCCCAACACACCGCCGTCTATGATCAGATTAACCTGTTTTTCCAGCCGGCTACGAATATCATCCGGATCACTTTCGGCAAACTCGCCACCAGGCAGGATCAAACTGGTACTGAGCAACGGCTCGCCTAATTCTGCCAACAGCGCCAATGCCACTTTGTTTTCCGGGATACGCAAGCCTATGGCCTTTTTCTTGTCGTTTAACAAGCGTTTTGGCACTTCTTTAGTGCCCCGCAAAATAAAAGTATAAGCGCCGGGCGTGTTGTTTTTAATTAACCGAAAGGCGCTGTTTTCGACCTTGGCATAGACCGACAACTCAGACAGATCACGGCATAACATAGTGAAGTGGTGATCGCCGCTGATCTGGCGGATTTGCAGAATGCGCTCCATCGCAGTTTTGTCACCCAGATGGCAACCCAATGCATAACCACTGTCGGTGGGATAGACCACCACACCACCCTGCTGAATAATCTGTACCGCTTGTTTTATTAAACGTTGCTGCGGGTTATCAGGGTGGATCTGAAAAAATTGGCTCATAACAGGTTCTTCTTATTAATGTTGTAAGGTATTTGCTGCTGGCAATGACCAATGTTGCCAGACAGGTATCACATCATCAGTTAAATATAGGTTTTTTCCCAGATCATTCCACTGTGTTGGCTGATGAAAATCCGAACCGACCGAGGCCGTTAAACCATGTAATTGGCACAAGGCCCACAGTTCGCGCTTTTGCACCGGTGTTTGCTGCGGAGAAATGATCTCTATGGCATCACCGCCGGCGTCAGCAAAATGCGCAGCCAGCCGCTTAACCCATTTAGCTGTAAACTTGTATTTAAGGGGGTGTGCCAGTACTGTCTGTCCGCCAGCATCATGGATCCAGCGGATGGCCTCGGCCATCTCTACCCAATTATTGGGCACATAGCCAATTTTGCCACGACCCAGGTACTTTTTAAATACATTGTCCATCGAGCTGGCTTTGCCAATGCTCACCAGATGGCGGGCAAAATGGGTGCGGGTAATAGCCGCACCGTTAGCCAGCGCCAGCACAGCT
>NZ_DAINOE010000035.1:11145-13644 GCF_036735525.1 Arsukibacterium sp.
CAGCTGGCAGTACATCAGGTATCTGTGCTTTGGTTAAGCGTCGGGCCATTTCCTCGGCGCGCTCCAGCCGGCGTTGCTGTTGTGTCGCTAAACGCGCCAGAAATACCGGACACGTCGGGTTAACATTGAGGCCGACGATATGAATTTCCAGTTGCTGCCAACTGCTTGATATTTCAACACCATTGATCAGATGCAGCGGCGCTTGCCGGCTGTGTATCGCCTGCCGTGCCTCGGCTAAGCCCGCCACACTATCGTGATCAGTAATGGCCAGAACATCCACGCCCCGCTCAACTGCCCGGGCAATTAGCTCGTCTGGTGATAACACACCATCAGAGCTTAGGGTATGGCTGTGTAAGTCTATTTTCATTGCTACCTCTTGGTTGAGCATAATAGTATCACTTTTATGCCAGGAGGGTCAGCTGTTATGCTGTGTTGTCCACTTCCGACAGCTTTACAGGCTAAGGTGAAAGACTGAGCAGGCATCCCCCGGTCTTATCGGATTAATAACCAGATCCATTATGCGATTACCACTTAGCGTAATGGTCTTCGCAGAAGCCCCATTCCCCCTGTAGCTGAATGACTTCATCAGCTAGCTTAATCACGCCGTAATAACAACCAAAATGCTGGGTAAAATTAGAGGCTATCAGGCCAGCATTGATTTTTTCCTGACGCTGGCCCTGCGGTTCAAATCGCAAGTTGACCATGCCATCGTTGGACGTCATGTGCCATGGCAGCGACGGCTGCTGTCGATCAAACTGAAAATCAATCATATCCAGTTTGATTAAGCGACCATCCAGCCACAACGCATTTTCGGTAAAACCCGTTTCGTTAACTCCGGCCGCCAGATTAAAACCCAAACGCCGGCCATCAGCCAAAAAGCAGGACAGACTGCCCCAATTCCAGAAGGTTTCGCGGCGCATATAACCTGCCGTCCAGTCAACACAGGCGAGCGCCTTTAGCTGCTGCAGATCGTACTGCCGGCCTTGCCAGCACAATTGCCCCTGGCAAAGCAACGCAGTAGCTTTTTCTGTAAATACCCATCCTTGATAGCCGGCACGGGTGCAGAGCGCCAGCGGCTGATAACGCGCAGATTCATCAATGCGGGCATTGAGCGTTAACCGGTCTAATTGCACTTCAAGTGTCCGCATACCCGGCGTTGTCGTGGCGCTGATACTCAGCCGTTGCCTGCCTTTTTGAAAACTGACGGTACCCTGATGAGGTTGAGTGTTGAATGTCGTGCCTCTGGCCAGCAGTTGCAACATAGTGAATTGTTCGAATTGCCGCCGTTCTATGTCATAACAGTAAACGAAGGCCTGACTTAACCATTTTAAATCAACAATGGCTATACCGATAAGTAACACAGGGCTGGAAAACCCAATAAACTGAAACTGATTGAATTTAAAATGCTTAGCCCAGGATCCCAGCCGTTTATTCATCGCATTACGCAAATCGTAATCAAGGTAATTGATGTCAGACACGCCATGCTCAAACACGCCAAACGTTACCTTGCCCTGTGCATCTATCAGTTGAGGTTTTATCGCCATACGATGTCCTTATTTTTGCAGCCGGCGTTTTAGCAAACGCCGGTATTGTGCGGGCGTTTGCCCGGTCCAGCGCCGGTAAGCCCGGGTAAAAGCACTGTGTTCGGAAAAGCCCAGCAACAACGCAATATCACTTATCGACAAAGCTGTATCGGCAAAATAGTGATTTGCCAGATGGGCGCGGCTGCTGTCGAGCCATTGCTGCCAGCAAACGCCATGCTGCAGCAAGCGACGTTGCAAGGTTCGTGACGACATATGCATAGCCGCAGCGGCGCGCTGCAACGTGGCTTCGCCAGCCACTAACAACCGAAACAGCACTTGCTGCAGTTGCTGCTCAAACAGGCTGTTGTCAGCCAGCCCTGGTAGCATATGCTGCAGTTGCCGATCCAACAGTTGCCGCAATCTGGCATCCCGCAATGGCATAGGGCTTTGTAATAAGGACAAATTAAAACGCACAGCCACTCTGGGTTGCTCAAATAACACCGGACAGCCAAAAAACGCTTGATAAGCCGTTTGCCGCACCGCCGCAACGCTGCCCCTGAAACAAAGCTGCAAAGGGGGCTGAGGTGCTGTCAGTTGCTGCTGCACCAAAGTGACCAGAGCGGCAATGGCAACACCATCAGCTAACTGATACACAACCTGATCAAGCGGCGGCCAAAAAAGCTCAATATATTCAGAATGATAATTTAACTGCATTAGATTGACACCATAGAATAATCGCTCGTAACGCTGATAAGCTAACAGGGCGTCACCCAAGGTATCAGAGGCTAAAATTAAGTAGCCGAGCATACCTACATGCGCAGCCTTAACCCCCGCTCCTATGGCTAATTCCGGCGCCCCCCCGGCGCCTGGCAGCTCGCTGCAGCGTGTTAATGCCTGCTGCCAATGCGGCAAAGGCACCGCAGCTTGCTCTTTGTAGCGCAGCAACAGTCTGCACAAGCTGCTGTCAGCCTGCCCT
>NZ_DAINOE010000035.1:13654-16635 GCF_036735525.1 Arsukibacterium sp.
GCGTTAACCAATCCATCGCCAGTGAGGTCCAGGCTCCGGTTACCCGTATAATCGCACTCATGCCTATCATCCAGCGTTAAGTTGGCGTCAATCATCAAAAATATGTCGTCAAATGTCAATTTTTACTGTGAATTATAGCCGACAATGCCATACATAGAGGGTGAAACACCAGAGGAAGGCGATGCTGGAAAACATAACAACACTATGGGCGAACAGTGGCTTACTGACGGCCTGGCACACTATCAGCCATTGGCTGGCACTGGATGCCCGGCAACTGATATTTGTGCTGGCCACGCCATTTTTTATCGGTGTGGCCTTGTGGGAATATCGGATAATTCGTCTTCAGCCAACATTAATGAACCTGCAGGAAGCGCTGAAAAACTTTATGCTTGGTGCAGGCTACCAACTGACTGAACTGCTGTTTGCCGGCTTAATTGCCTTTCCGGTTTATGCACTGGCTTATCATTACCGGCTTTTTAGCTGGGAGTTAACTGCCGCCACCGCCATCTTCACACTGATCAGTGTCGATTTTTGTTTTTACTGGATGCATCGCTGCAGTCATCGACTTCGCTGGTTCTGGGCGGCACATGTGGTACATCATTCATCAGAACGTTTCAATTTTTCCACGGCGATGCGACAGAATGCCACTAACATCTTTAATGGTAACTGGCTATTTTACCTGCCATTAGCCTTACTAGGTTTACATCCTATCTGGATTGGCATCGCCTTTGCGCTATCGCTGGTTTATCAGTTTTTTATTCATACCACCTTAATTAAAAAACTGCATCCGGCGATAGAATACCTTTTTAATACTCCCAGCCATCACCGGGTGCATCATGGCCGTAATGAAGGTTATATTGATCGTAACTATGGCGGCATTTTTATTATCTGGGATCGGTTATTTGCCACCTTTGTTGATGAGCAGACCCAGCAACCGCCACAATATGGCATTACCCGCCCGCCAAAGGATGACCGCTTGCTGACCCTTTGCACGCATGAGTATGTCGCGCTTTTTAAAGATATGCAGCAAAGCGGTCCTTTGCAGCAAAGACTAAAACATCTGTTTATGCCCCCTGACTGGCAACGTCAGCAGCATAGCGCGCCTCAGTATCAGCCACCCCATGAATCAGAAAAGGCTGACTGAGTAAAGACGGGTGAACTTTTTGGCTTGAGTATCCGTATTGGCTAACATTACATAATTAATCATGGTGGTATTACACATGTTTGGCTGGTTAAAACCTGATCCGGTAAAAAAATTACGCAAAGCTTATGATCAGAAACTTGAGCAGGCGATGCATGCACAGCGCAACGGCGATATGCGGCTATTCGCTGATCTAACACAGGAAAGCGAAGATCTGTGGAAGAAAATTGAACAGTTGCAGCAACAGCAGTAAAGCGAACGATACACAGCCATCCGGCCGCTTATACGTTTTTATTTCTGTATTATAAGCAATAAGCACTTGACGCCACACCCCGTTTTGCGGTTTTATGTGTGGCGCAGTAACGTAAGTCATTTAAAAGGTCACTAAAGCTAATGCAATTTATCACAACCCTAACCCTGACTAACTGGTGGTGGCACATACCCAACGGGCATGTGTAGGCGTTGTATTCGCTTTATTTACCAAAGCCCGTTTCCAGCAGAAGCGGGCTTTTTTTATGTCCTGCTCACTGGCTTGAAATAGGCGATAACACCAGAAATAACGATTAACGTGACAAGAAAAAGGATAACCAGATGATTTTTAGTCACATTACCGATACGCCAGGCGAAGTGGCCAGTATCGCCATGTCGTTGCCGTATCAGGCGAATGCACTGGCCTGCTATCAATCGCTTACCGCGCAAAGCCCCTGCTCTTTGTTATTAGAGTCGGCCGAGATTGACAGCAAGGACAATTTAAAAAGTTTACTGCTTATTGATGCTGCGCTGCGCATTGTTTGTAAGGATCAAAGCGTGGAAATTACCGCCATTAGCAGTAATGGCCAGGCCTTACTGCCTTATCTGGCTGAGTTATTAACAGCTGAAGCCGTCGTCAGCCAGCATCAGCAACATCTTAGTGTTACCTATCAACGCCCGCCATTATTACTCGAGGAGCAAGCAAGGCTGAATGCCGCCAACCCTTTTAGCGTGCTGCGTACTATTCAGCAGCAGTTACGCTGCCACAGTAATGAACCCTTTGCCGTGATGTTAGGCGGGGTTATTGGTTATGACATGGTAGCGACAGTGGAGCAACTGCCCGAAGTGCCAATGGCTGAAAACCAATGCCCGGATTATGTGTTTTATTTAGCCGAAACCTTGTTAGTACTGGATCATCAACGCCAGCAAAGCCGGGTTATTGGCAACGTATTTTGTGGCGAACAGGCCGCCGCCAATTGCTTTGTCATTGGCAAGCGGCTGGAGCAATTAAAGCAGCTATTACAAGCTGAGCCTACAGCACAACAAAGAGTGACGGTTGACGCTGAATTATTGCAAGCGCGGGTGGATATCAGCGACGCCGACTTTGTGCAGCAGGTGGAAAAGCTCAAGCACAACATTGTCGCCGGTGATGTGTTTCAGGTGGTGCCCTCACGTTGTTTTCAGCTGCCCTGCCCTGATCCATTGGCAGCCTATGGCCGTTTAAAGCAGCAAAATCCCAGCCCTTACATGTTTTACCTGAAGGACAGCGACTTTATTTTGTTTGGTGCCTCACCTGAGTCGGCCCTGAAATTTGATGCTAAAAGCCGTCAGGTAGAAATCTACCCAATTGCCGGCACCCGCCGCCGCGGCTTTAATGCCGATGGCAGTATAGACCGCGATTTGGACAGCCGCATTGAACTGGAACTGAGGCAGGATGAAAAAGAGAAAGCCGAACACCTGATGCTGGTCGATTTAGCCCGTAATGATGTGGCAAGGATCAGTGTACCTGGCAGCCGCTATGTGAAAGAGCTGCTGAAAGTAGATCGTTATTCCTATGTGATGCACCTGGTCTCCAAAGTAGTCGGCACCT
>NZ_DAINOE010000035.1:16645-16988 GCF_036735525.1 Arsukibacterium sp.
ACAATTAGACGCGCTGCATGCTTATCAGGCTTGTATGAATATGGGCACCTTAGTAGGCGCGCCAAAAGTCAAAGCAGCGGAGCTTATTCGTCAGGTTGAGGGTAAGCGTCGTGGCAGTTATGGCGGCGCTGTCGGGTATTTATCCGGTAATGGCGATTTTGACAGCTGTATCGTGATTCGCTCGGCCTATGTGGCCAACAAGTTAGCCTATATACAGGCAGGTGCCGGTGTGGTGTTTGATTCTGTAGCTCAGGCAGAAGCTGATGAAACCCGCAGCAAGGCACAGGCCGTGATCAATGCCATAATTTCAGCGCATAGCAATCAGGTTAAGGAGTAACAAATG
>NZ_DAINOE010000035.1:16998-37044 GCF_036735525.1 Arsukibacterium sp.
TATTTATTTGCTGGATAATATCGACTCCTTTACCTACAACCTGGTAGATGAATTTGCGCAGCTGGGTTACCCGGTTAAGTTGTATCGTAATACCGTGCCTGCCGACTATATCGTGGCGCAAATGCAAGCAGAAACGCTGCCAGTATTGTTGGTGTTATCACCCGGCCCCGGCAGCCCGGCGGATGCCGGCTCTATGCCCGCTTTATTGGCGCTGTGTGCCGGCCGCTATCCGGTGCTGGGCATTTGTCTTGGACATCAGGCCATTGTGGAGCACTTTGGTGGCGTAGTGGGCCGCGCCGGCGAAACCGTTCACGGTAAAACGTCGGCCATTAAGCTGCAGCACCACCCGGTATTTGCCGGTTTACCCAACCCATTTTTAGTGGCGCGCTATCACTCATTAATGGCTACTGACATGCCCGACAACTTAACCTTGCTGGCCCATGACCGGCATATCCCGATGGCGGTAATTAACGAATCAACATGCATGTTAGGCTTTCAGTTTCATCCCGAGTCTATTCTGACCACACTGGGTAAACCCTTGTTGAAGCAGAGTATTGAATATTTACTGGGACGCGCAAGCTTGATGAGCAGCGACAGCTCGATGAATAGTAGAGGTAATGAATGAACAGCAGTGATGTGGTCAAACCACAAAACACCGTCATGCCAGACGCCGTGCTGAGTACGGTACAGCATAGCCTGAGCGGCCAGCCCTTAAGTTTTGCTCAGGCCGAGCAGTTTTTCAGTGCGGTGGTGCAAGGCCAGGTCGAGCCGGTGCAGTTAACGGCTTTATTAGTCGCCCTTAAAATGCGCGGTGAAACGGCCGATGAAATTGCTGGGGCAGCCCAAGCCCTGCGCGCTGCCGCCACCCCTTTTGTCACTGATATTAGTGGCAGCATTGATTGCTGCGGTACCGGTGGTGATGGCAGCAATACCATTAATATTTCCAGCACCGCCGCCATAGTGGCTGCCGCCATGGGCTTAAAAGTGGTGAAACATGGCAACCGCAGCGTGTCATCGCAATCTGGCTCTGCCGATTTGCTGGAGCAACTGGGTGTCAATATTCAGATGTCACCCGAGCAGGCGGCTAAAGCCTTAGCCAGCAGCAACTGCAGCTTTTTATTTGCCCCGCAGTACCATGCCGGCATTAAACATGCGATGCCGGTGCGCCAGGCACTGAAAAGCCGCACCCTGTTTAACCTGTTAGGCCCACTGGTCAACCCGGCCGCGCCGGATTACCAGTTGTTAGGCGTGTACGCCCCTAAATTGTGCCGGGTGATGGCATCTGCCTTACAACAATTAGGGGTTAAGCGCGCCTGGGTTGTGCATGGCAGTGGCTGTGATGAAATTGCGTTACATGGCAATACCTATGTGTGCCAGTTAAAAGACGGCGAGCTGACCGAGTTTAGCCTGACACCGGACGATTTTGGTGTGCCATTAGCGCCATTACCGGCGCTGGCTGGCGGCTCACCGGCTGATAACGCTGAGGCGACGCTGGCTATTTTACAAGGCAAGGGGCAGGCAGCGCATCGGGCAGCAGTGGCAATCAATGTGGCGGCCATGCTTAAAATTGCCGGCTGTGGCGATAATCTGAAGGTAAACACTCAGGCAGTGCTGGAGCTGTTAAATAGCGACTTAGCCATGCACACCTTGCAACAATTTAAGGCCCTAAGTCATGGTGGATAACGCAGTTACACCCAATATTTTAGAAAAGATAGTGCAGCACAAACGGCTGGAAGTCGCCGCGCTTAAGCTACAGCAACCGCTTACACAGTTTATGGCAGAAATCAGGCCCAGCCAGCGCGATTTTCTGGCCGCGCTAACGCAAAAAGGGCCACGCTTTATTCTGGAATGCAAAAAAGCCTCGCCCTCTAAGGGCTTAATCCGGGCTCAGTTCGATTTAACCGAGCTGGCAGAGGTGTATTGCCGCTATGCTGATTGCATTTCGGTACTGACCGACGAAAAATTTTTCCAGGGCAGCTACGATTACCTGCGCACTATGCGCACTTTAGTAGATAAACCGCTATTGCATAAAGACTTTATTATAGACACTTACCAAATATATTTAGGCCGCCACTGTGGTGCTGATGCCGTACTGTTGATGTTGTCGGTATTAAACGATTACGAGTACCAGCAGCTGGCTAAGCTTGCTGCTCAGCTGAATATGACCGTATTAACTGAAGTCAGTAATGTTGAGGAAACCCAACGGGCAGTGGCACTGAACGCTAAGCTGATTGGCATTAATAACCGCAACCTTCGCGATTTAAGCACCAACTTAGAGACCAGCTTTGAACTGGCGGCATTAGTGCCGGCCGATCGCACCCTGGTCTCGGAATCAGGCATTTACAGCCACCAGCAGGTGCGGCATTTATCACAGGTCGCCTCGGCGTTTTTAGTGGGTAGCTCGTTAATGGCCGAAGCCGATTTAGCCGCAGCCACCCGTAAACTGGTACTGGGCCCTCATAAAGTTTGTGGTTTAACCCGAGCTGAAGACGCGGCAGCCGCTTTTGCTGCCGGTGCCTATTATGGCGGCTTGATTTTCCACCCTGCATCCAAGCGTTATGTCAGCCCAGAGCAAGCATCACTGGTGCAACAAGCTGCGCCACTGCAGTATGTTGGCGTATTTGTGGATGCCGATATACCGCAAGTAGCAGACATTGCCCGGCAGCTTAAGCTGTGTGCCGTGCAATTGCATGGCGATGAAAATGAGCAGTACTTACTTGATTTAAAAGCGCTATTACCAGCAACTTGCCAAATTTGGAAAGCCTATCGGGTGCAGGATAAGCTGCCGGCATTCAGCCCGCAGGCCGATGTGGTGTTACTGGATGCCTACCATCCTCAGCAGCACGGTGGCAGTGGCCTGAGTTTTAACTGGCAACTGTTAGCGACGCAGCCGCAGCGGTCAGGCCAACAACCTATTATGTTAGCGGGTGGCCTCAGTGCCGATAATTGCCGCGATGCGCTCGCCCTGCCGGTGGCCGGGCTTGATTTTAATTCCGGACTGGAAAGTGCGCCCGGCATCAAAGATGCGGCCAAAATCCAGTCTGCCTTTTCACAGATCCGGGAGTTTCACCATGAGTGAGCTAAAGCTTAACCCTTATTTTGGCCAATATGGCGGTATGTTTGTACCGCAGTTATTGGTACCAGCGTTAAAACAGCTGGAGCAAGCCTATGTCGATGCATTGCAAGATCCGGCCTTTCATGCCGAGTTTCAGCAACTACTGACCGAATATGCCGGCCGGCCGACACCGCTGACCTTGTGCCGTAATTTATCACCCAATCCTTTGGTGAAAATTTACATGAAACGCGAAGACTTGCTGCACGGTGGTGCGCACAAAACCAATCAGGTGTTGGGTCAGGCCTTACTGACCAAGCGCATGGGTAAAAAAGAAGTGATTGCCGAAACCGGCGCTGGCCAACATGGTGTCGCCACCGCACTGGCTTGCGCCTTACTCGGACTGAAATGCCGTATTTACATGGGAGCTAAAGATATAGAACGCCAGCAACCCAATGTGTTTCGGATGAAACTGATGGGCGCCACCGTGATACCAGTGACCAGTGGCAGCGGCACCTTAAAAGACGCGGTAAACGAAGCGATGCGCGACTGGTCTGCTACTTACGACAGCACCCACTATATGCTGGGCACCGCCGCCGGGCCGCATCCATTTCCGACCATAGTGCGCGAATTTCAAAAGATGATTGGCGAAGAAGCTAAGCAGCAAATACTTAAAGCAGAAGGTAAGCTGCCCGATGCGGTAATTGCCTGTGTTGGCGGTGGTTCTAATGCTATTGGCATCTTTGCTGATTTTATTGAAGAGCCTGGTGTTCGCTTAATTGGTGTTGAACCTGGTGGCAAAGGTATTAATACCCACCAACACGGCGCGGCACTGTCTACCGGCAGCTATGGCATCTTACATGGCGCCTATACCGCCATTATGCAAACTAACGATGGCCAGATTGAAGAGTCTTACTCGATATCAGCCGGTCTGGACTACCCGGCAGTAGGTCCGCAACATACCTATTTACAGCAAATTGGCCGGGCAGAATACGTGGCGATTAACGATGATGAAGCGCTGGCCGCGTTTCAACATCTGGCCAAGGCTGAAGGTATTATTCCTGCGCTGGAAAGCTCACATGCGCTGGCCCATGCCCTTAAAATGGCCACTGCGGCAACCGAGCCTTTAGTGTTACTGGTCAATTTATCCGGGCGCGGTGATAAAGATTTAGCCCATGTGCACAGTGTGTTAGCCGGAGAGCAACTATGAAACGTTACCAGCAAATGTTTAACCGGTTACAACAGGAAGGCCGTGGCGCCTTTGTGCCCTTTGTTACCGTAGGCGACCCTTCGCCACAGTTGTCTTTTGAGATTATTAAAACGCTGATAGATGCCGGCGCCGATGCACTGGAGCTGGGTTTTGCCTTCTCTGATCCTATTGCCGATGGCCCGACTATTCAAAACGCCAATATCCGCGCGCTGGCCGCCGGAGTAACACCGGCTATCAGCTTTGACATTATTCACAAAATTCGCCAATACCATGCCACTATCCCTATTGGTTTATTACTGTATTCCAATTTGGTAATGGCGCGGGGAATCGATCATTTTTATGCGCAGGCTGCCGCGGCCGGCGTCGATTCAGTATTAATTGCCGATGTGCCGCTACATGAGAGTAAGCTGTTCCGCCAGGCCGCCATGGCACACGATATCGCGCCAATTTTTATCGTACCGCCAAATGTCGATGATGATGACTTGCGCGCTATTGCCTCTTATGGCCGCGGCTATACCTATCTGCTTAGCCGTGCCGGCGTTACCGGCGCTGAAACCAAAGCGGCGATGCCAACGGCCGAGCTGATTGCCCGCATTAACGCTTATAACCCGGCACCACCGCTGCTCGGTTTTGGTATTTCTACGCCAGAGCAGGTCAGAAACGCCATAGACAGTGGTGCAGCCGGTGCCATTTGTGGCTCGGCTATTGTCAAAATTCTTGAGCAACATCTGGCTGAGCCTGCCACCTTACTGACAGAGCTCAAACGCTTTGTTCAGCAAATGAAAGCGGCCAGTTAAACCAGCCACTGCTCCTTTCAATCAGAAAGGAGCAGTTTTATAGCAGGCTTCGGTTTTGCACTGCAGTTCGTTATACTAGTTAGCCTATTTCTCAGCAAAAGCCACTTATTATGAAGATTAGTAACAATGCCGTTGTGCAATTTCACTATAGTTTAAGCGATGAAACAGGTGAGTTAGAAAACTCTGCCGGAAGTACGCCGCTGCTGTATATGCATGGTCAGCAGCAAATGCTGCCGAAACTGGAAGCGGCACTGGAAGGCAAAACAGAAGGTGACAGCCTGGAGCTAACCCTGGCCCCGGCTGATGCCTATGGCGAGCTCAAAGCCGATGCCATTCAGAGTATTCAGGTGAAATACCTGCATGGCGCCAAAAAATGGAAGCCAGGCATGAAAGCCTGGGTGCAAACCGATGACGGCCAGCGCCAGGTAACAGTGGTAAAAGTGGGTATGTTTAAAGCTGACATTGACACTAACCACCCACTGGCCGGTAAAACCCTGACCTTTAACATAAACATTTTAAAGGTGCGCGAAGCCAGCGCAGAAGAAATCGCCCATGGCCATGCCCATGGCGAAGGCGGCCATCAGCACTAAGGCGTTATCTCGGCGTTATTTGGGCGCTATTTAGGCGTGACCCGCAGCAACTTGCCCTGCTCACTGTCGGTTAATATATATATAGACCCATCTGGCCCGCTGCGCACATCGCGCAGCCGGCTGTTTAATTCTGCCAACATCTGTTGCTCAGCCACTACCTTACCATCCTGCAGCGTAAGCCGATGCAGCCGTTTACCGGCCAACGCCGTAATAAACAAGTTGCCCTGCCACTGACTAAAACGTGCATGCTGATAAAGCGCCATACCTGAGGGCGCAATGGAGGGCGTCCAGACATACAGCGGATCGGTCATACCGCTAAACTGGGTATAGGGTGAAATACGCGCACCGGTGTAATCGATACCATGACTGGCTACTGGCCAGCCATAGTTTTGACCCGGTAACAGCACATTCAGCTCATCACCGCCGCGTGGGCCATGTTCATGACTCAGTAGCTGTTGGTTATCTGCATCATAAACAATGCCTTGCACATTACGATGGCCCAGGCTGTATATTTCTGCGGCAACAGCCGGTTCGCCAACAAAGGGATTATCGCCTGGTACACTGCCATCCAATGCCACACGCACAATTTTACCCAGATGATTGGCTTTATTTTGTGCCTGCTCGCGATAGTCAAAGCCATCACCCAAGGTTAAAACCACGGTATCATCAGGCAATAACGCCATGCGCCCACCATAGTGGGCAGCGCCACGACGCAAGGGTTGCGCCTGAAAAATCGGCCTGATCGCCTCTAACTTATCGCCCCTTAGCTGCGCACTGGCCAAACAGGTACTGTTGGCGGCTAAGGTACCGCAGGAATAACTCAGTAATAAGCGGCCACTATCGGCAAAGTCAGGCAACAGCAATAAATCTAATACACCGCCCTGCGCGGCGACAAACAACTCAGGCAAGGCGGGCTGAAGACTAAACAGGGTGTCACCGCTTGGGGATAGCTTTTTTAACTGACCGCTGCGTTCAGTGATTAAAAAGCTGCCATCGGCTAACGGCGCCAGTGCCCAGGGGTAATGTAGATCCTCAGCAATAGTTTGCACCTGATAATCCGTTTGTGCGCTGCTGCTAAAACTTACCAGCATCACACTCAGCAAAAGATGGCCATATTTAGTCATGAGTTTCTCCTTAAACGCTCAGCTAACCAGGCAAAACACCAGGCCGCCAGTCCACAGGCGGCTAACAGCCCCAGGGTGCCAAGCAGGGTGCGGTTAGCGGCAATTAACGTTGGCATAGGTGCCAGCTGGTTGATAATCAGCAAGGTGAGGTAAAAGCCCATTGCTGCCAGTAAAAAGTACAACGAGCGCGGTAACATCGGTTGGCGCCGCCGGAGCCAGCCGGCCAGCAAAATAGCCATTAGCAAAGGCATGGCCATCAGGGCCGCTAAAGTCGGCATAAAGTGCCGTAAATCAAATTGTATGGTACTGAGCCGGTCAGCTGAGGTTATCGGGCCACTGATAGCGGCGATAGCACTTAGGTTGAGTTGGCTTTGTAACAAAGACCCCAGCGCCGCGCCCAGCAATAACGCCATGATAAAACATAATATCGGCCTTAGCTTAGCAATAAAAGACTGTGTAATTCCCGGCATTTTGTTTCTCTCCTGTGATAAGCTAACAGCCTACGCAGAGCGTGGTGAAAACTCAAGGCACTCTGCCGTCAATCGGCCAGCTGATACGATAAAACGGCAAGATGTCGCGCTTAATAAACCACTGCAGTGGCTTTTGCGTAAGTCTTTCTTTTTATTAGCATGAGATCAAGCCGTTATGCGTTATATCAATACCAAAGAGTATTCTCATCAGCAAAGTGACAAAATCGGGGTGTTATTAACCAACCTCGGCACGCCTGATGCTCCTACCCCCAAAGCACTTCGCCGCTACTTAAAACAATTTTTATCTGATCCCAGGGTGGTAGAGGTACCCCGCCTGCTGTGGTGGTGTATTTTACATGGCATTATTTTAAATATCCGGCCGCGCCGCTCAGCCAAAGCTTATGCGACGGTGTTTACTGACGAAGGCTCACCCTTATTATTTCATACTCAGCATCAAACCACTGCCATAGCAGAGCGCTTAGCCAGTTTGGGGCACGACAATCTGGTGGTAGATTTTGCCATGCGCTACGGTAACCCGGGTGTACCAGCAGTACTGGATAAGATGCTGCAACAAGGGGTACGTAAACTCTTGGTATTGCCACTGTACCCACAGTACTGTGCTGCGACCACCGGTTCTACTTTTGATGCCTTAGCAGATGATTTTAAACAACGCCGCTGGTTGCCTGACTTACGCTTTATTAGCCATTACCATGATTATGCCCCCTTTATTTCTGCGGCTGCACAACGGATACGCGAGCACTGGCAAAGCCATGGCCGGGCCGATAAACTGATTTTTTCTTATCATGGTATTCCTAAACGCTACTTACTGAATGGCGACCCTTACCATTGTGAATGCTATAAAACCTCGCGGCTGCTGGCTGAGGCATTACAACTCAATAAAGATGAGTATATGACCACCTTTCAATCACGCTTTGGCCGCGAAGAGTGGCTAAAACCCTATACCGATCACACATTAAAAGCCTTACCGGCACAGGGTGTCAGTTCAGTGCAGATTTTTTGCCCGGGTTTTGCCGCCGATTGTCTGGAAACCATCGAGGAAATTGGCGAAGAAAACCAAGAGTACTTTTTAGAGGCTGGCGGTAAACGTTATGAATACATCAGTGCCCTAAATGACCGCCCTGAACACATTGATGCCCTGTGCCAGCTGATAGGCGAACAATTAGCCGGCTGGCAAGTGCACAGCGATCCACAGCGTGCTGCCCGGGCGGAACAACTGCGTCAGCAGCAGTTGTAATCACCCTGTTATCAAACTTGAGAAACCTGAACATCTGAAAGGTAGAATAAAGCAGCATTATGAGTAAGTCCAAATCTGGCCAGCCAGCTGATGAGCATTTAGCGGTACCACCGTTATTGCAACGGATGAAGTTTGATAATGTGCGTGAAAGACCTGCGCCGCCTGCGGCCAAACCCTTTGCCTGGCGGCGCTGGCTCTGTGCTTTACTGCTAGCCTTGTTGCTGCTTGCCGGCTTTATGGAATACCGCAGCAGCTATCTGCAATCGCTGTTCTGGCATAATCTGGCACAAGGCTTAAGCTACCAGTTGCTGTCTGGCCAAACCGAGGCGGTGCACTACCCCGAGGCCGGTCCCTTCGATCAGCGCGCCGGTTACAGTTTACTGGCAGACTGGTTGCCCAGATTAACCCTGGCGGGCTTTCACATTCAGTAACAACAGCGCTTTTCACCGGCGCTGTTACGCTACACCCGCTGGGGCTTTAACCCACCCTACCCACAAAAAATGCAGTTTGGTCTACACCTTTATGACTGCAAGGCTGAGCCGGTATTTGAATTTCAAAAACCCGGTTTTCAATTTAAAGAACTGGCAGAAGTGGCGCCTTTGCTGGTTGATATGCTGTTGTTTATTGAAAACCGGCAATTACTGCAAGACGCAGATTATGCCAACCCAGCCATAGACTGGACCCGACTGGGCGCTGCGGTACTGAGCCAGACACAAAGAAGCCTGGGCTTTGATGCCCCCGCCGCCGGTGGCAGCACGCTCGCCACTCAGATAGAAAAATACCAGCACTCAGCTCAGGGCTTTACCTCCGGGTTTGGCGATAAGTTTAAACAGTTGGTCTCCGCCAGTAGCCGTGCCTATTTAAACGGCCGCGATACCCAGCACAGCCGCCGCCAGATTATTTTGCATTACCTTAATACAGTCCCGCTGGCGGCAACGCCACAATTGGGTGAAGTACATGGCCTGGGTGAAGGCCCGCAAGCCTGGTTTAATGCCAATCCTGCTCAGGTAAACCAATTACTGATGCAGCCACAAAGCTCTGCCGAGCAAGGGCTGGCGCTGCGGCAAAGTTTGGCGCTGATCATTGCACAGCGTCGTCCGTCCTATTATTTATTATCAGGCCGTGCCGATTTAGAGCAGCTGGTAGATAGCCATTTGCGTTTATTGCGTCAGCATCAGCTTATCAGCCAAAGTCAGTTCGAAGCGGCCGCCCGCGCCCGCTTAACCTTTGATACTCAAGCCAGCCTTAACCAGCCTCGTGAGTTTGATAAAACTGCCACTATGCTGCGCAGCCGGCTGGCCAGTTTGCTTAATCAGAGCCTGTATCAGTTGGACCGCTTAGATTTAACGGCGCACAGTACGCTGGATTTAACCATGCAACAGGCGGTAGGCGACTATTTACAGCAATTGACCAGTGAAGCCGGTGCCAGCAAAGCCGGCTTAATCGGTCATCGCTTGCTAAGCGCTGTGCAACTTGCTCAAGTCCGTTATAGTTTTACCTTGTATCAAAGCACGGCAATGGGCAATAAACTGCGGATCCAAACGGATAATCAGCACAATCAACCCTTTGATTTAAACGAAGGCAGTAAACTGGAGCTGGGCTCTACCGCCAAGTTACGCATGCTGGTGACCTATCTGGACATTATTGCCGAACTGCACCAACTTTATGCCGAAGAAGCGCCAGAGCAACTGCGTTATCTGGATATTGCACCGCAAGACCAACTGACGCAGTGGGCTATCAGCTATCTTATCGAGCAACCTGGCGTTGCATTAACAACCATGCTGAACGCGGCGCTTGAGCGCAGCTATTCAGCCGATCCCCGCAGTAGTTTTTTTACCGGTGGCGGCTTACATACCTTTAGCAATTTCCGGCGTGAAGAAGACAGTTTAACCCCCACGTTACGCCAGTCGCTGCAGGAGTCAATTAACCTGCCCTTTGTACGACTAACCCAGGATATCGTGCAGTACATTATTCACCATGGCGAGAACAGCAGCTACCAGTTGCTGAAAAATGATCAGGATCCGCGACGCGATCAGTACTTACGTCGCTTTGCTGAGCAGGAAGGCGTAGTATTTTTAGGCCGCTTCTGGCGTAAATACCGTAATCAAACGTCAGAGCAGCGCTTACACACTTTTTTTAGTGGCCTGCGTCAAACACCAGAACGACTGGCGGCCAGCTATCGCTTTATCTACCCGGCGCACGATGAACTAACCTTTATTAAACGCATGCGCCAACAACTGCCTGACAGCACGCTGACTGACTCACAATGGCGCACCTTATATAAAAAATACCCGGCTGATGCTTTTAGTCTACCGGATCAGGCTTATCTGGCACGCAGTCATCCGCTTGAACTCTGGCTATTGGCTTATTTAGAGCAACAGCCCACGCCCAGCTTGTCTGAGGCCATTAATGCCAGTGCCAATGCACGGCAACAAGCTTATCAATGGTTGTTCCGCACGCAATCACGCAGTGCCCGCGACACCCGTATTCGTACCATGCTGGAAATTGAAGCTTTTTGGGATATACATCAACGCTGGCAACGGTTGGGCTACCCCTTTGACTTTCTGGTGCCGTCACTGGCCACCGCCCTTGGCAGTTCGGGCGACAGGCCGGCGGCGCTGGCTGAGCTTATGGGCATTATTGTTAATGATGGCCGCCGACAGCCACTGTATCGTATTGAGCAACTCGCCTTTGCCCAAGACACTCCCTATTACACCCGCTTACTGCGCAACAGCGAAAAAGCCGAGCAAGTGATGCCGGTAGAAGTAGCACAGGTGCTTAGAGAAGCCTTGGCTGAGGTGGTAACAGAGGGCACCGGGCGACGTTTACAAAGTGCCTACCCAATGCCGCAAGGCCGGCTGGCGCCCTTTATTGGTGGTAAAACCGGCACTGGCGATAACCGTTTATCACTGGTGTCATCGCGTGGAGAAACCATCCAATCCACGGCCATTAATCGTACTGCGACCTTTGTGTTTCATTTAAGTGATAATTATTTTGGGGTAATAAGTGTGTATGTGCCAGGTTCGGCAGCGGAAGGCTTTTCATTTACTTCGGCTCTGCCGTTACAAGTGCTCAATGGTATGGCGGGCATATTGCAGCCCTATATCAACTCACCTGGCTGCGACTAGTCTGCCAGTATCACCTGATTTCTGCCCTGGTGTTTGGCCTGGTACAGGGCCATATCAGCACGATGTAACCAGGCTTCCCAGTTTTCACCTGGCGCAAGCAAGGCTAAGCCTGCGGATAAGGTGACCGCCTTGCCATCAGGCAGCAGTAATTGCTGCTGCACACCCTGTCGGATTTTTTCAGCTAAAGCATGCAATGCGTCCGGCTTAATGTCATCGAACAACAACACAAATTCCTCGCCACCAAAGCGATACACTTTGTCGGTTTGGCGGGTTAAATTATTCAGGATTGGCACTAACTTTACCAAGATATCATCGCCCACTTTATGGCCATAATTGTCGTTAATCTGCTTAAAATAGTCTAAATCAAGCAACATCAGGCCATAAGGTCGGCCTTTACGCTGTTGTTGCGCAATAGCCTCTTCCAATGCTTTATTTAAGGTTCTGCGATTGGCCGCGCCGGTCAGGCTGTCTATAGTTGCCAGCTTTTTAAGTGCCTTGCGTTGCATTTGCGTGCGATAAGCAAACATATAAGCAAAAAAACTGGTCGACCCCGTAGTAACAGCAAAGGAGGTTAACTGAAAATGTGTGGCAAACAATTCACCTTCAAACATTAAGCCATAGCCAATTAGCACGGACAAGGTGGTGAGTAATAATAATAAGGCTTTTAACGGGGGCACAAGAAAAAAGATAAAAACAACAAAAGGGTACACCCAAAACAGGCCATCTAAGCCCAGGTTAATACACACCAGGCTGGCACCAATACAAAACGCCACGGCCATAAACTGGCCGGGCCGGACCGTATCGCCAGTGCGCCAGGCATACAGGACTGATATCAGGCTTACCGCTACCATTACCAAATCAGCAATACCGACCACCAGATTGCCGGTAAATAACCGAAAAATGCCATAAGGGGTAAGAAACAAGATGATAATTAACCCAGCCAGACTGATCATGGCCAGATAAAAATCTTGTTTTAAACGTTGTAGCAAAGCTTACCGCCGAATTAATTTGCTCTGTATTAGCCGGTTAATATAGGGCGATAAGCCGCTAAAGTGCAACTTTTTCAGACAATTCGTCGATAAAATAGGCATAATGCCGGAAACTGTAATCAGCCTGTGGTAAAAAATGCTGGTTATGTTGATTTATGTATAAACAGGATGCCATACCGGCATTGGCTGCGACCTGCAGATCAAACAGATAATCACCGATATAGACTAATTGCTCTGTGGGCAGTTGCCACTGGGCTGCGATTTTGTGCAACCCTTCGGGATCAGGTTTAGCCGCACAGTCTTCACGGGTTAAAATAACCTCTATTGGAATTTCCAGCCGCTGGCACATAAGCCGGGTAGCCTCACGCATATTGCGGGTAAGAATGGCCAATGGTAAGCCGCGCTGCTTCAGTTGCAGCAAGGTTTCTTTGGCACCCGGCATCCAACTGGCCGCTGCTGCACCGGCTAATTCATGTTGACGGATAATATCATTGGCACGGGCCGCTTCCTGCTGACAACTAAGCTGACTTAATTGCTCCAGCAAGGGCGTACCAACCGGCCAGCCGATATCAAGGCAAATTTGGCTGAAATCCAGTCTGGAATCCACCAGAGTACCGTCCAAATCAAAAATAACACCTTTGAATTTAAAGCTCATCATTAGCTGCTCTGTGCCTTAGCCCATAGGCTATGGTGTAAAAAGTGACCTTGAATTTTATACTAAAAAAAATAGTTAAGGTTCACTTTGCCAGGCAGAATATTTCCTGGCAACACAGCAGCCGACCTCTGCGCCTTTTCCATGCTTGCTGCGGCAGCATGCTTTTTAGTAAAAAGATTTATCTGGCCTTTGGTTGCTATAAAAGGCTGCTATTCGCTAGACTAGGCGCCTTTTAGCGCTATTGTATTTTAACGAACAGGATCAGTCTTATGGGTGCTCAGTGGAAAGCCAAACATAAACAAGATGCCGCCAATGCCAGAGGGCGGATTTTCACCAAATTAGCAAAAGAAATTGCGGTAGCTGCCCGTAACGGAGCCGATCCGGATATGAACGCTAAATTGCGCTCGGTCATTGAAACCGCCAAAAAAGCCTCTATGCCTAAAGACACGCTGGAGCGGGCTATTAAAAAAGGGGCTGGCTTACTGGATGGCCCGGTAAACTATGAGTCTGTCACCTATGAAGGCTTTGCGCCGCATCAGGTACCGGTCATAGTGGAATGCTTAACCGACAATAAAAACCGCAGCGCCCAAAGTATGCGCTTGTTGTTCCGTAAGGGACAATTAGGCTCATCTGGCTCAGTCTCATGGGATTTTAAACATTTGGGACAAATTGAAGCCGTACCGGCTAATGCGGATGCTGATGCCGAACTGGCTGCTATTGAAGCCGGCGCACAAGATTTTGAACTGTCAGACGATAACGAAGTCATTTTTTTAACTGAACCCACCGATCTGGATGCGGTAAGTAAAGCCCTGCCTGAGTTTGGTTATGAGGTTAACTCTGCCCGGCTGGTGTATCGAGCCAATAATCCGGTAAAACTGGACGAGGCGGCGCTGGCTGAAGTAGAAGCCTTTTTAGACGCCATTGATGCCGATGACGATGTACAAAACGTCTATGCAGGCGTTACCGGCTAAGGTTGTCGTTAGCCACACAGTTGAGCCATACTGCTAGTATTGACTGGCATATGGCTCTAAATGATGGCAGATAAACACAGCATACTGCTACACGCGATACAATTGGCGGAACACACTGGCTGGGAAGCCATGTCCTTGCATACACTGGCTGAACGACAGCAACTGACTCTGGCTGATATTCATCAGCACTTTGTCCAAAAAGACGATATTGTCGATGCCTGGTTTGATCTGGCCGATTGCCGTACGCTGAGTCTGTATCCGCAGAGCCAGCCGCCTCAGCTGGCCTGGCAACGAATTGAGCAGGTGATATTAACCTGGTTACATATGTTGGCTGGCCATCGGCAATTAAGTGGCCAGATGTTGCTATATAAACTGGAGCCTGGCCATATTCACCTGCAACTGGCCGGCGTGTTGCGCATTAGCCGGACCGTACAATGGTTTATGCATGCGGCCAATATCAGTGGCGGGCCTGTGCAGCGCATTGCCCAGGAACTGTGCCTGA
The DNA here is from genome assembly GCF_036735525.1 of Arsukibacterium sp. NCBI lineage: Bacteria > Pseudomonadati > Pseudomonadota > Gammaproteobacteria > Chromatiales > Chromatiaceae > Arsukibacterium > Arsukibacterium sp. The sequence goes on from NZ_DAINOE010000035.1 coordinate 31,742, forward strand.
GCAGTATTTTTGTCAGTACTTTTATTTACTGGTTAAATGATAACAGCCCTACCCAACAGCGCAGTAAAAGTTTACTTAGACAGGCATTATTACAGGGGCAAAGGTTGGGTGTATGGCAGTAAACTGCCACCATACAACTGCTTTAAACTGGTTTAATAGCGACCAAAAATCATGCGCCAGATACTAAAACGCCGTTCACGGTGATACTGTTGCCGTAATTTTTCTACCTGCTTTAACTGCTGTTGTGCCAGCGCCATATCTTCGGCCGCTAACGCCCGGGCAGTATCGTCTAACACCACTAACACTTTATTCAGGCCTTGCAGGTATATCTCGGCTTTATCCGAAGGCAGTGGCGCTCGCTTCGCATCCTGAACTAAGTCCTGCAACTTGGCGACATACTTACCCAATTCAGCCGGATCTGAGGTTTCGCTGGCTTGCTTGTAAACAAAGCCCATGGTTTTCATGGTAGTTTCCAGATTAACGTTTTTCGCCTGCACCATAAAACCCGCACCCAAGAGTGCCATACAAAGTAAAAAAGAAGACGTCGACATAACAATACCTGCTAACAAAAAACAGCATGCAGTATACCCTATTGGCCAGGTGAAGTCAGGTAACTGAGGATAGGAAAAACTGCAGAGCCGGGGCTCTGCAGTATGCGCTAAAAGCGGCTAAAAAAATCTTCTACCTGTTGCATGGCATCACTACGGTCTAAGCCATAACGCTCTTGCACTAAATCGGCTAACTCTTCAAAGTTACCCCGGGTTTGCTCCAGTTCAGCATAGCTGATTTTATCCCACTCCAGCTTGGCCATTGCCCGTTGCTCACTCCAGTTGCCTTCGTAATATTTAGAACTCATGGTCGCGACTCCTGTTAACACAGAACCCAAGACAGCATCAGCCACTTACTCTATATCACTACTATTATGGCGTACTGCCAGTATCAAAGAGGTTGCCAAAAGTCGATAGACTGATGCATACGCCCCTTCTCGGCTTAAGTGTAGTCTCTGCGCCGGCTGGCAGAAGACTTTAATACACTGGTCCGACTGCAAAGTAGCTCATGGCTGCAGCTGACTCACTGTGCCAGCGACCATTAAATCTAAAAACTTAGTTATATCCCAACACAGCACAGTGAGCCGTATCGGTTTCTTTTGCTTTTACGGCTAACGCCTGCTCTTCTTCAGACTGCCACATCTGGTTTAACGCCTGCTGCTCTTGCTGGGTTAAATCAACGGTGCGTTGTTGTTTAAAATAAAAGTGTGGCTGAGTATAGGGGCTTAAATTTGCGGCACTCATTGTGGCCTCCGATTTTCATCAAAAAATAACATTACCGCTTAAGCATAAGCCGACAAAACTTAGTCTAAGCTGAACTGTTTTGAGAAATTTGTACAATATTAGATTATCTTGTATGCTTTTTTAATAAAAATAAGTTATAGCTGTCACAATTTAATGACGTACACCGTCTTTTAAAACGTATTGAGCTGAACATGAGTCTTAATACCAGAATATTTAAAACCGTTGTTAATCGAGGTTAGGTGCTTGCACCTTATACCTCTAATAAACTTTGTGTTGTTGTTTTAACATAGCTCACTAAAGGGATCACAAAATGAACAAAACACTTAAAGTCGTTATACCCTCTCTGGTAAGTATATTAATAATGAGCCTTGCCACGACCATCTCCTTTTCAGCTACTGCCGTTATAGCGACAGACAGTAATAACGGTTTTTGCCAGAGCGAAAGTTGCCAGGCTGACTTTAAAAAACTGGAAAGGATGGCGCGTTATGGCAATGGTGAAGCCGCCACCATAGTTGCGGTGGCCTATGCCACTGGTGATGGAGTGGAACAAAACACAAGAAAAGCCCGTCGGTACATTTCTATGGCGGCTAAATGGCGCGAACCCATGGGTATGCACCAGTTTTCGATTTGGCTGCGCGAAGGTTTTATTTATGAACAAGATATTGAGCGGGCAGATATGTTGTTAGACCAGGCGGTTAAGGCAAATTTCCCTCCGGCGCTAACTGATAAAGCTAAAATTTTGCTCGCACAAAATTCATCTGAAACAGACAAAGAAGCTATTAGCTTATTAGAGCTAGCCAACGAGCAGTATTACAGCCCTGCTCGTTACTTACTGGCGCAATTACTGGCCAGTGGTGTGGCTGTAGAAGCTGATCTGGCCCGGGCCGGCAGCTTATATAAAAACCTGGCATTAAAGGGCTATGCCGACTCGCGTCAGCGACTTGATGAAATTATCCAGTCACTTGAGCAATATGTTAAACCAGCAGCACAAACACCTGTGAACGAAGAATTAATGGCTTTATTGCAGCCAGTTCTCGCCGATTTAAAGCAATTTGATAATCTTGAAATTATAAAAGTTGCAGGTCAGAAATTTAATGTAAACTCAGAACTCAGCAACATCGTCACTCAGCTGAATTCACTAAATATGTATACATCACGCCATAGTACAGGCTCTCGGATCCCGGGTAACTTATGTGGCCGCGGTGTTTCGAGGTGTGATAATGTGTATGACGATACACAAGGTGGCTTGCTGGATAGGAGCAGTGTTTTTACCTTCAATGTTAGTCAGTTTAGATCTGACTAGCTGGGTCTGAAGATTTTAAGACAAGTTTTAACTAATTAATTGCTCAGATGGGCTGCCATAACGGCAGCCTTTTCCTATATTAATTACAATCGCTTCACAAGTATTAGCAACCATCTGTCAACTTGTTGTGGCCATAAGAACGTTATACAACTTGAGTATTGAGTCGTTTAAATGTGGCTAAATAAAGAAAAAATTAGCAATGCTTCAATTTCTGCCTATCGAAAAACGTTAATTCAGAATGCCCCCAATTATATCGTTATTGATGATTTATTTAATGGCGACAAACTTGATGAGGTACTCAAGGTTTTACAGCTGAGTTCGGGTTGGCTAACGCAAAAACACAGCTACTCGGCGTTATATGTTGATGATATGACATGGCTGAGAACCCGCAACAAACAGCGCTTTGTCAAGCGGGATCTCTGGCAGCGCGACGCGGCTGATACCGATAGCTCTCCATCTAATCTTGCTCTGGCATTTTTATCATTTTTACGCAGCGACGAATTTTTGGTGTTGTTATCACGCATTTTCAGGGTGTCATTAACCGATATCAACCTGGACAAGCCAGACCTGAATACCAATTACTTTCGCTTAGGCGCCAGTGATTTTGTTAATCAACACGCCGATGACTCCCCTGGCAGGCAAGTATGCATGTTGCTGTATTTAAACAAAGACTGGCAGAGCAATAACGGCGGTGAGTTGGTTTTTATGGGCACAGAAGAAAAACACATCTACATTGAGCCACAATACAACCGCTGCGTGTTGTTCGACCCCTCTTCGCCAGGCGCTGAGCACTGGGTAAACGCACTCAAAGCACCTGACAGCCAGCTATATCGCTATAATGTGACCAGTTGGTATTGGTCAAAATGAGCTAATGTCTAATCTTCTGGCTTTTCTGATGTGATTTACGGGTACTCACTGCCATAATGTTACAAATATGCGCTATTAAACGCACTTTTGGATTGTTGCAAATAGCCCCGTGCTTTTTGGGCGTGCGTTTCCCAAAGCTGCTTATCATTTTTATCTGTAAACGGGTTCTGATTGCTGTTAACTGAACGCTCAAACCTGTCGTAATAGGTCAACATTGCCGAAATAATCTCGTTAAACTGATCTTTATAGCTTTGAGTTTGTTCCAGTTGCTCAGAGGTTTTAAGAACAAAACGCACCAGCTGGGTATTGTTGCCTTCATGTAAATAGCTGTTCGCCTGTAAGCTGATATTGCCCGCCACTTCCAGCATCAGTTTTTGCCGCACCGTTTCATCTTTGCTCAGTGCCCGACTTAAGGTCTCCTGTGAGCGTGCCATGCTGGCATGCTGCAAGGTATCGCGCAGTTGTTGCTCGAGTTGACGGCGAAAGCGATCTATATTTGCCTGAATGCTCAACAACTCATTTTCTAGTGCAGAAACCTGTTGCAACTCTTTTTCCAGCTCAGCCAAAAAACGTTCTGCGTCCTGATAAATCTTCAGTCCGTTCTGCTCGGCAAATTTTCGATCAGCGCGGCTTAAGCCAGCACCGCTGTAGCTCGATTTATCAAAACTGGCAGCCAGTAAAGATTTAAAAGGCTCTGCAAAGGCCGCATATACCCCGCCACTGACCACATTTAAGGTCGCCGTTGTTAAATCGCCAAAAGGCTTTAGCATTGAGTTTAACCGTGCCTGCTGCAAGGGCGTCGTTATCCGTCTGGTGTCGGTAACGATGCTGCGAAAACTGGCGTATGCCATCGGATTAGCCATGCGGTTGCGCTCGGAGCCCGCCAATGCCAGTCCATTACCTGCATAGAGGGCATTGGCATACTCAAGATACTGGCGCTGAATATCAAGCTGCGCAGCGTAGTTAACGCCTAATGTTCGGAATGATTCGGCCTGCAAATCAATTTGTTTATCCTGACGCAAGGTTTCCAGGATGCCGCTGACAATCCGCTGTTCATTCTTTTGCAATGCCGTTGACAACAAAATGCGCTCAATCTGAATATCGTCAATATCAATCAGACCGTTAGTAGCTTCAATATCCAGTCGCAGATAGCGCTGGGCAGGATCATCGATTGACACCCGGTGTGCCTTGTAACTTTGCTCACCGCCATTGTGCTCTATCAGCGCTACCGGCTGCCAAAGTGCATTAACCGAGGGCAAATCGGATACCAGCACCAGAATACGGTAACTGGTAAATTCGTTTTGTGGTTTTACCCAAAGCTCCAATACGCCCATTTCACTTAGCGGATTTTTACTGAACAACACACTATTGCCTTCTTTGCATCGCAAAGCCAGCTCACCAGAGCGCTGCACAGCAAGTAATGCTTTGCAATCGCCAAGTTGGCGCCAGAGCAATTCATCTCCCTGCTCAAAGCCATCCTGCAACACTGTTGATTAGGCTTGCGCAGCAACGCCAGGCAGCCACACCGCAAGCAATAACGCCATCAGATTACGCATCGACACTCCGCAACAGGGATAAATAAAGGAGCCGCAAAGCGGCATTGAAAGTGTGGCTATTTTACCAGCAGTCGCAGTGAAAGAGATAGCTAGCTGACAAAGGATATTTAGACAAAAGGCCCACGCTTTTGGCAGAGAGAGGGATTGTTCCGGGCATCCTGCCCTCCACCCCTTCGGGGCCGCACTGAAGTGCGTCCAAATTCGCTCCCGGCGAATTTGTCGAACCGAAGGGTTCTCATCAAATCCTCGATCTCTACCGTGTTAAAACAAAAGGCCCACGCTTTT
>NZ_DAINOE010000036.1:0-14655 GCF_036735525.1 Arsukibacterium sp.
CCACCGACACGCGGATTTTCAATCCGCTGCTCTACCGACTGAGCTATCTGGGCAACGCGGGTCGTATTAAACGGATTTTAGCAAATTAAGTCAACAGATATTTTAGAAAAGCCATGCAACAGCCTATGTATTAACCAGCTTATGGTGACTAAAGCTACAGATTAACAAAACTGCGGAAAATTAACGCTGCTAACTGCGTTTAAAACTTGATATTATGTTATCGAAAATATTCCTTTGATATTTCAGCTTTAGGCTGATGCAATGCTAAGCTGATATAAAATTACTACGCTCAAGATGGCGAGAATATTGCACTACGCATAACTGTTTTGGATACCGAATGGAAAACTCAGCTTTTACCAAACCTATATTTAAACGCCTGGGCATATTGGCTTTGCTAGTGCTGCTACTGCAAGGTGCTTTATTTACCCTGCTAAGCCTGCCAGACAAAAGTAAAGCTAACGACTTACTACAACGCCTTACTGCTGATACCGGTATCCTGGCCACTGCATTGCAAACTCCACTACAACAGGAACAACTGGCCGCAGCCGAGCAATTATTGCTGCAGGCCCGCCATAACCAAGCTGACCGCGCGCTTTACTTGTATACCGGTAATAATCAAAAAAATGAACTGATTGCCAATACTACCAATATAGCCGGCTTTGTACCGCAGCCGGTGTTTAATGATCAGGCGGTTATTCAGGATCAGTATCTGGTGGTCGGCCGCCGAATTGCCGTAAATGGTGGCGCACTGCTGATCAGTGTGCAACAACTGCCACAGACCAGTCAGTTGCCGCTGGTGCTGGCTTTTATTGCCAGTTTATTGCTGGGTATCGTTTTAAGCGGTACCTTTGCCTATGCGCTGGCCGGTTTTTTTCATAAAAAATTACAACCTCTGGTTAGTGGTGCTAAAGCCGCGCTGGATAAAAATCAGTTTGATGGCAGTGTCGAAAGTCATGCTATGGATGAGTATGGCCAACTAGGTAGTTATATTAATCAACTATTCCGGCATATAGAGCGCAGCCAACATGAGTTAGCGGCTTCAGAAGCTAATATCAGCCAGTTAAAGCAAGAAGTTGAAAAACGCATTAAAGAGCGTACTGATGCGTTGGAAACAGCAAAACTTACTGCTGAAAAAGCCAATGAAGCTAAATCTACCTTTTTGGCGACTATGAGCCATGAAATTCGTACACCAATGAATGGCATTATCGGCACCATAGATTTACTGCGTAAAACCCAACTGGCGACCTCGCAATTTCGCATGACCGATACCATTCGCGAATCATCTTTTTCGTTATTGCGCATTTTGGACGACATTCTCGACTTCTCAAAAATTGAAGCCGGCAAGCTGGAGTTAGAAGCCATACCAGTATCGCTACTAGACATCATCGAAGCGGTAGGGCGTATTTTAGTGTCGGTCGCCTATCAGCGACAAATTGATTTAAAGTTGTTTGTTGACCCACGGATCCCTGATGGCCTGTATGGCGATCCGGTCAGGTTGCGGCAAATTTTGTATAACCTGGCTGGCAACGCCATTAAGTTTACCGAAACCACGCCAGATAAAACCGGCGTAGTGGTGATCCGTGCTGATTTATTAGAAGAAAACATTGATTTTAGTAATATTCGTTTTAGTGTCATCGACAATGGCAAAGGCATGACACAGCGTCAAATTAACTATGTGTTCCATCCGTTTAATCAGGCAGAAGGCTCTATAACCCGCAAATTTGGCGGTACCGGTTTAGGTTTATCGATCTGCCAACGCCTGACTGCGCTGATGTATGGCGATATTGATGTTAAAAGCGAGTTGGGAAAAGGCACTGAATTTAGTGTCTCCCTGCCGATGCGACGCTCAGAAGAAATTAGTTACCTCAGCACCGATACGCTAAAAGATATTCATATCTGTTTGTTCACGCAGGATAGCTATAATCAGGAGCACTTAGCTAAATATTTTGAAAACTGCCAGGCAGAGCTGGATATCGTCAACAGTGTAGAAGCACTGCAACATAAAGCGCAACAACTCAAGCCGCTGCCGCCGAAACAAGTTGCTGTCTGGGTGCTTGATGCTACCTATGAGCAAATATCCAGCAGCGATATTCAGCATCTGGCAGGCATTGTTGGCGATAAAGACGTCAATATTATTGTCATTACCAACCAGGCCGAGCTGGCTGAAAAAAACAATGAGCAACTTTACTATCTGCACAGCTCGCCGATTTGTCGCAGCCATTTGTTTGACTCTATTCTTATTGCCGCCGGACGCAAAGAAAAACCGCGGCCTCACAAAGTGCAGCCGCTACAAATACAGCAGGGGATACCCGATTTTGAACTGGCGCGGAAACAACGGCAGCTGATTCTACTTGCAGAAGATAACATGATGAATCAACGGGTGATGGTTGATCAACTAAACGCCTTGGGCTACGCAGTAGAAGTCGCTGATGATGGCGCTATTGCCCTGGAAAAATGGCGGCGTTACCACTATCCACTTATATTAACCGATTTACATATGCCCAATATGAGCGGTTATGATTTAGCGGTGGCCATTCGCAAAGAAAGCCTGAATCGCCAGGATGACACAAACTTTACCCGCATTATTGCTGTAACAGCTAATGCATTAAAAGGCGAAGAGCAAAAATGTCTTAGCATTGGTATGGATGGCTACATTACTAAACCCTTAGAACTGGCGACGCTGGAAACTGTGTTGCAGCGCTGGTTACCTGATGGCAAAGTGGCCAGCATAAACAGTCCTGCTGTCAGTAAAGACGCGGTACCTGAGCCAACTAAAAAAGGTTCGCCGATATGTTTTACTACTATTGCTAACTTTTTGGGCAATGATCCGGCTAAGCACGAAGAATACCTGAATTACTTTGTAAAGCACGCTGCCGAGCTGTTAGCCGCTCTGCAGAGTCATGCCAGCGCCGAAGAGCGACCAGGGGTCAGAAGTATTGCCCACCAATTTAAGTCGGCAGCCAAAAGTGTCGGTGCCCTGTCTATCTCTAAAGCAGCACTAAAACTGGAAAAGGCTGCTGAAATTAGCGACTGGTCGGTGATTAAAGAACAAATCCGGGTGATGCAGGATTTGTATCAGGAAGTGGTGAACTACGTACGTCAGCGGTACTAAACCGCTGACAACACACTGCAGGCCGCGTTGCTGCCTGCAGTGCTAACGTCATGATATCAATAAAGTCTAATTAGCTGCTGGCAGCAGTGTCTAGCGGCGCAAAGCTTTTAACCAATTGGTCAACCGCTTGCATTTGCTGCAAATAACCTTCTAACTTTGCCAGAGACAATGCACAGGGGCCATCACATTTAGCCTGATCCGGATCCGGATGAGCTTCAATAAATAAGCCTGCCAGGCCAAGTGCCATTCCAGAACGGGCTAATTGCGCAGCCTGTGCTCTGCGGCCATCTGCTGAGTCAGCCCGGCCGCCAGGTCGTTGCAGCGCATGGGTAGCATCAAAGATCACTGGTCCAAAATGTTTCATATCATCCATACCAAGCATATCGACTACCAGGTTGTTGTAACCAAAACAAGAGCCGCGTTCACACAACAGCACTTGCTCATTGCCAGCCTCAGCAAATTTTTTGATGATATGACGCATTTCGTGCGGCGCTAAAAACTGTGGTTTTTTAACATTAATCACCGCGCCGGTTTTCGCCATCGCTACCACCAGATCAGTTTGCCGGGCTAAAAACGCCGGTAATTGCAATACATCCACCACTTCAGCTACCACCGCAGCTTGCGCCGGTTCATGCACATCGGTAATCAAGGGTACGTTAAAAGTGTCTTTAATTTCCTGAAAAATTTTCAGGCCTTCATCTAAACCCGGGCCCCGGTAAGAGTGGATTGACGAACGGTTTGCCTTATCAAAGGACGCTTTAAACACATATGGGATACCCAGCCTGGCACACACTTCGACGTAGTGCTCGGCAATACGCATCGCTAAATCACGCGACTCTAATACGTTCATGCCACCAAACAGCACAAAGGGTTTGTTATTGGCTACCGGAATACCGGCGACACTGATAAGGTTCTGTTGCATACTGTTCCTGTAAAAATTAAGCCAAGTTTAAAGGGGTAATAATACCGGTTGCTTATTCATGGCCACCCGCACCATCGAGCCCAGCCAAGGCACCTAAAAAATTTAATACTCATCATCCGGGTATTTTTGTAATATCGCTTCGAGTTTTTCGACCCGTTGTTTAAAGATCTCGACCAGCTTAGGTTCAAACTGCTTACCCGATTCAGCTTCAATTTTGGCCATCACCTCTGACAAACTCCAGGCGGTTTTATAACAACGGCGATGGCGCAGCGCATCATAAACATCAGCAATAGCAGCAATTCGACCATAAATATGAATATCCTCGCCTTTTTTACCAGCCGGATAACCACTACCGTCCCATTTTTCATGATGGTCCATGGCGATAATAGCGCCAGCCTGAATAATGGCCCTTTTCGAATTTTTTAAAATTTCATAGCCAATGCTGGTATGGGTTTTCATCACTTCCCATTCCGCATCTTTCAGTTTATCTGGCTTATTCAAGATACTATCCGGAATACCTACCTTGCCAACATCATGCAGCGGTGAGGCAAACATTAAGCACTCTGCTTCCTCCGCTGGCAAGCCATAGGCTTTGGCCAGATCGTAACAGATAAAGGCGACCCGACGCACATGATTGCCGGTTTCAATAGAGCGGTGCTCCACCGCTTCACTTAAGCGATAAACGATTTCCCGTTGCGTGTCTTCTATTTCATGCTGCAATTGCACATTTTCATAGGCTACCTGCACGTTCTGGGCAAAGAGTTCGATTAGTTTTTTTTGATTATCGGTAATATGGCCGGGTAAACCTGAAATATAAAGCAGCGAGCCATGAGTAAATTTACTGGTGCAGTAGGCCACCAGATAATTTTCGCGGTACACAATACTGCGGCTTTGCAAAGCGCTATCAAAGGCTTCCATCAGGGTTTTATCCAGCACTTCTGATACCGGCTTACCCTCTTTACATTCAAATTCACCCTGACCAGCAAACACAATCAAATCATGCGGATCGGCCACGGAATTAATATTACCAGCCACCAGTGAGGAACTCACCAATAAGGCGTCTTCGTTACAACCCAACACTGAGGTTAGCTGTTGCAATACGCCATCAATAAACTGCTCCATAGAATGTGAGGAAAACAAATTGGTCGAGGCCAGAATAATTTTTTCCAGCCCCTGACGGCTTTGTTCCAGTGCCAGAATATCCCGGTAAGAGCGCAGGCTCGACATAATAACGGTAAACAGCTTTTGTGCCGTTAATTCGGTTTTAGATTTGTAATCGTTAATATCATAATTAACAATGACCTGCCTTTCCGGTGCCTGACCGGGCTGACCGGTGCGCAGAATAATGCGCACATGTTCATTTTTAAAGACCTCGCGCACATAACTGGCGACCTGCAAGCCAGCATCATCGGTTTCCATCACCACATCCAACAGCATCACGGCCGTGTCAGGATGTTCGGCTAGCAGCGCCTTGGCTTCTTTACCAGAATAGGCACTGATAAACTGCAGGGTTTTACCCTGAAACTGAAAGTCACTGAGTGCCAACCGGGTGACGGTATGCACTTCGGGTTCATCATCAACAATCAGTACCTTCCAGCTCCCGTGATGCAGACTCGGCTCAGCTACCGGCTCTTCGGCAAATAAAAATTCGTCAGACATTGATTGTTCCTTTAAAAAACCAGACATGATGCTACATAGTTATATGCGCTAACTGGCTGTTGATCAAAGAAAACCGCAATTAAAAGGGTTTTATTGGCCTGATAACAAACAACCGCCACTGATCCGCCAATTATCGCCATAGTCTTTCATAGAGCCAACTAATGAAAAGCCCGCATCGGTTAAACATTGCCGCACCTGCTCTGCCTGATTATAGCCATGCTCCAGCCAAAGCCAGCCATTAGCCGTTAAAAACGCCGGTGCTTGCTGACAAATATGCCTAATATCAGCCAGCCCTTGCTCTGTCGATACTAACGCCGATAAAGGCTCAAACTGCAATGCGGCCAGATGGGCATCATCAGGTTCAATATACGGCGGGTTTGAGACAATCAGCTCAAATTGTTGCCCGCCAAGACGGCTAAACCAGCTGCTTTGCTGCACCTGGCAATTTTGCAGCCCCAGCCGTTGGGCATTGCGTGCCGCCAGTGCTACCGCCTCCGGCAGCAAATCAACCGCCAACACCTGCCAGTCAGGGCGGCTGCTGGCCAAGGCCAGCGCTATGGCACCCGTGCCCGTGCCTAAATCTAACACTCTGGCGCTGGCCGGGAGCGATAATTGCAGCGCCTGCTCGACTAATATTTCGGTATCCGGCCTGGGAATAAGGGTGCAGGCAGACACTTCAAGCTGCAAACTCCAGAAACACCAGTAGCCCAGAATATAGGCCAGTGGCTCACCTTGCAAACGGCGACTGAGCAGGCTCTGAGCTACAGTTAACTGGGTGCTCAGCAGCTGTTGTTCTGGGTGGCTGTAAAAATAACTGTGGCTGACATTAAGCACATGGCTTAATAGCAGCTTAGCTTCATGTTGCGGCGTATCAGATACCACCGCTAAATCTGCACTAAGCTGTTTTAAGAAGTGCTGCAGGCTGGGCAACGGCTTAACGGTTATCACCGGCCAGCGCTGCCAGTAAGTCGGCCTGATGTTCGTGCTTCAATGGCTCTAGCACCAGCTCCAATACCCCTTCCATCACTTCATTTAAGCGGTAAATAGTCAGGTTGATTCGATGATCAGTAAGCCTGCCCTGCGGGAAATTATAAGTACGGATGCGCTCTGAGCGATCGCCACTGCCTACCAGCGAGCGGCGGGTGGACTCTTCAGTCAGCCGGCGCTTTTCATCCTCTGCAGCCTGAATGCGCGATTGCAAAACGCTCATCGCCCGTGCCCGATTTTTATGTTGTGAGCGCTCATCCTGACATTCCACCACTATACCGGTTGGCAGGTGGGTAATGCGAATGGCAGAATCGGTACGGTTAACGTGCTGACCACCGGCCCCTGAGGCACGATAGGTATCCACTTTTAAATCTGCCGGGTTAATTTCGATGGCATCCGCCTCAGGGATTTCCGGCATAATGGCCACGGTACAGGCAGAGGTATGCACACGCCCTTGTGATTCTGTGGCCGGCACCCGTTGCACCCGATGGCCACCGGATTCAAATTTCAGGGTGCCATAGGCGCCCTCGCCCTGCACGCTGGCAATAATTTCTTTAAAACCACCATGCTCGCCATCACTGGCGCTGACCACTTCCAGTTTCCAGCGCTGCCGCTCGGCAAAGCGGCTGTACATCCGAAACACATCACCGGCAAAAATCGCGGCTTCATCACCACCGGCACCGGCACGAATTTCGAGAAAGCAGTTATTGTTGTCGTTCGGATCCTTGGGCAGCAGCAAAATTTGCAGCTCAATTTCCAGGCGATCTATTTCTGCACGGGCCAGCTTGTATTCTTCCTGCGCCAATTCGCGCATATCCGGATCGCTGTCTTTTTGCATCTCTTCTGCCGCGGCAAAATCCAGCTGTGCCTGGCGGTAATCATTAAAAGCTTTACTGATATCCTCAAGCTGACTGAACTCCTTGGACAGCTCGCGAAAGCGTTTCTGATCGCCGATTACGCCGGCATCACTAAGCAATGCCTGCACTTCTTCAAAGCGTTCTACCAAGCCTTCCAGCTTGCGATAAACCGTGTCTTTCATGTTGGATATTTACCTGATTATAAATCTAAAAGCATATTTATCAGCGCTTGTGATGCACGCTGATCTGTTTGTAATAAGTGGCGAATGGCTTTGGTTGGGCTGTGCATCATGCGGTTGCTAAGCTTGGTCGCCAGCTCAGATAACACTTTTTCAGCATCCTGGCCTGCGGCCAGTTGCTTTAACGCCCGGCTGAGTAACTTATTTTTAATCTGCTCTGAGCGTTGCCGGTAATCGCGTAACCAATCAACGTTATCCTGCAGTAATAGCCATTGCTGAAACTCCTCTACCCCGGCACTGATCATCAATCCGGCCTGCTCGGCGGCTTGCTGCCGGTTGGTCAGGTTTTGCGCCACTATGCTCTGTAAATCGTCTACCGTATAGAGATAAGCGTCTTCCAGCTCCGCCACTTGCTGTTCTATATCACGAGGTACCGCCAAATCCACCAGAAACATCGGCTTGTGTCTGCGCTGTTTCAGCGCCTGCTCAACCATACCTTTGCCGACAATCGGCAAGGTACTGGCGGTGGAGCTGATAACAATATCCGCCTGCGCCAGCTGGGCGGGAATTTGTGCCAGCGTAATCACTTTAGCACTGAACTGCTCAGCCAGCTGAACTGCTCGTTCGTATGTACGGTTAGCCACTGTCAGTTGGCTGGCACCTTGCTCATTTAGATGCCGCGCTACCAGTTCTATGGTTTCTCCGGCACCAATCAACAGCACCCGCACTTTTTCCAGCTTGCCAAAAATTTGTTTGGCCAGACTCACCGCGGCAAAGGCCACCGATACAGCATTAGCGCCAATATCGGTATCGGTGCGGACCTCTTTCGCTACGGCAAAGGTTTTTTGAAATAAGCGTTCGAAGGCCGGGTTAATCGTACCGGCCTGACGTGACTGGCTATAAGCCTGTTTTACCTGGCCCAGAATTTGTGGCTCGCCCAGCACCAGTGAGTCAAGGCCTGCTGCCACCCGCATTAAATGTTGCACCGCATCTTTATCCTGATACAAATACAAATGCTGCTGCAGAGAAGCCGGCGTTAACTGATGAAACTGTGCCAGCCATTGCATTACCTGCTCCGCTTGCATGCTGCTGCCACTAAAATACAGCTCAGTTCTGTTACAGGTAGACAAAATAACCGCATCGCTGATTTGCAATTGCGTGGACATGTCTCGCAAGGCTTCAGGCACCTGCTCCGGGGCAAAAGCCAGCTTTTCCCGCAGTGCAACCGGCGCTGTTTTATGATTTATGCCTAGTGCAAAAATGGCCATCACCTGTATCATCCTGTGTGTCAGGGGCGAATTGTACGAAAAACCCCATATTAAGAAAAGCATAACCAAGGACTTTAGTGTGCCAAGTTCAATAAAGCCGATATTCTTACTGTTGTTGCTCAGCCTGGTAACGGGCTGTAGTTTACTGTCACGCCAGACCTCAGATCCGCTGCAGCTCAGTCTGGATCAGCGTCAGCAGCAATTACTGGCAATGCAACGTTTCACCTTACAAGCAACGTTAAGCATCAAAACCCCGGCGGAATCTATTTCCGGAAATTTACGCTGGCAGCAGCTGCACAGTGAGCATTTTCAGGCCAGGATGGCCAATATAATGGGTATGAGTTTATTTGAGCTCAGCCAAAATGAACTGGGCAGTCAGTTAAAACTGCGGGGAGAGACCTACCAGGCGATGGATGCCAGCAGCCTGTTATGGCAACTGGCCGGTTGGTCGATGCCGTTGGCTGACATGCCCTTGTGGTTAAGAGGCATACCCGGCAAAGGTGCCATTGATATTCAGTATGATGAGCAGGGGCGGGTTAAGGCGTTTAATCTGACCGACAGCACCGGCATTCACTGGCAGTTGCAGTATCATAGTTTTTTTAATGACAGTTTATCATTGCCACGCCAAATGCAATTGAATAGTGATGATACCCAAATACGGCTGGTGATAAGGAGCTGGCAATGACTACCCTGACACTACCGGCCGTTGCCAAACTGAATTTATTTTTGCATATCACAGGGCGTCGGCCAGACGGTTACCATAATTTACAGACCTTATTTCAGTTACTGGATGTGGGCGATTTGCTGCACTTTAATGTGACCACAGATGGTAAAGTGAGTCTTACCTGCGATATTGCCGAACTGCAAACTGCTGATAACCTTATTTTACGTGCTGCGAATTTACTAAAAGGCCTGGCCAGGCCAGAACAGGGTTGCCACATAGTACTGGATAAACGCCTGCCGATGGGCGGTGGCTTAGGCGGCGGTTCCTCTGATGCGGCCACTACCTTGCTGGCGTTAAATAAACTGTGGACCTTAGGATTAAGCCGCGAGCAGTTGGCCAGCCTGGCATTAACGCTTGGGGCAGATGTGCCTTTGTTTGTGCATGGCTATAGCGCCTTTGCCGAAGGGGTCGGTGAAAAATTAACACCGGTGATATTGCCAGAAGCCACCTACTTAGTGGTCACCCCAGACTGTCATGTCAGCACCGCAGAAATATTCCAACACCCTGATTTAACTAGGAATAGCCCATCTATCAGCTTGGACACCCTGTATAGCAGTCCATGGCGTAATGACTGTCAGCCACTGGTTGAGCAACTCAAGCCGATTGTTGCATTAACCTTACAGTGGTTGGTAGAATACGCTCCGTGTCGAATGACGGGTACTGGCGCCAGTGTGTTTGCCGAATTTCCGGACGCGGCCAGTGCTCAACATGCCCTAGCGGATCTCCCGGCTGCTTGCCGTGGTTTTATCGCCAAAGGGGTTAACCAGTCACCTGTATTGACTGCGTTGACAGATACCGAATTCACCAACTGATGCCACGCAAGCGGCATTTAATGATTAAACCGGACTCACCACTGCCCTGAGGATCCTACCGTGCCCGACATGAAGGTTTTCGCTGGTAACGCCATACCAGAACTTGCCAACAAAATCGCCAGCCGTCTTTACATCAAACTGGGAGATGCCGATGTCGGCCGCTTCAGTGATGGCGAAGTCAGTGTGCAAATTAACGAAAATGTACGTGGCTCTGATGTGTTCATCATCCAGTCTACCTGTGCGCCAACTAATGACAACCTGATGGAGTTGATTGTCATGGTTGATGCTTTACGTCGTGCTTCGGCCGGCCGGATCACTGCGGTTATTCCTTATTTTGGCTATGCGCGGCAGGATCGCCGGGTTCGCTCTGCCCGGGTGCCTATTACCGCCAAAGTGGTCGCCGACTTTTTATCCAGTGTCGGTGTTGACCGGGTACTGACGGTCGATTTACACGCCGAGCAAATTCAGGGTTTCTTTGATGTGCCGGTAGATAACGTCTTTGCCAGCCCGGTATTACTGGATGACATGCGCAAAAAATCGCTGGAATCGCCGATAGTGGTCTCGCCAGACATTGGTGGTGTAGTGCGCGCCCGTGCGGTAGCGAAACTGCTGAACGACGCCGATTTAGCCATTATCGATAAGCGCCGGCCGAAAGCGAACGTGTCACAGGTCATGCATATTATTGGTGATGTTAAAGATCGTGACTGTATTATCGTCGATGACATGATTGATACCGGCGGCACCCTGTGTAAAGCCGCTGAAGCGTTAAAAGAGCAAGGCGCTAAACGGGTATTTGCTTATGCTACCCATGCGGTGTTCTCTGGCCGGGCGCCAGAAATCATTGCTAACTCGGTGATTGATGAGTTAATTATTACCGATACCATACCGCTGTCTGCTGAAATGAAAGCGATAAGCAAGGTACGGCAGTTAACCTTGAGCGATTTGATGGCCGAATGTATCCGCCGCATCAGCAACGAAGAATCTATCTCTTCTATGTTCGACTAAGCTACAAGCCCCCCAACCATCATGTTGGGGGGATAATTACCTCTACACGCTTGCTGCCCCTTTCAGCCACTGTTTTACTGGCCGTCTAAACCCGAATTTACATTTGCAGCATCTGATAACCGGTGGTAATATGTCGCGCCCTTGAATAGGGGCAATCAGGTTGGGGCTGGTCGCAAGCCGCAACAAAAATCACTTTATTGGAGTACATCATGTCTGATGCAATTTTCGCGTTAAATGCAGAAGTCCGTACTGACTTGGGGAAAGGTGCGAGCCGCCGCCTGCGTCACGAAGACAAAGTTCCAGCCATCATTTATGGCGGACATAAAGATGCCTTATCAATCACTTTAGAGCACTCTAAGCTGTTAAAAGCCCAGAGCTTTGAAGCCTTTTACTCTCACATCCTGACCATCACTGTCGGTAAAGAGAAAATCCAGGCTATCATCAAAGATATGCAACGTCACCCGTACAAGCCAAAAATCATGCACGTTGACTTTCAACGCGTTGAAGCTGGCCACGAGCTGACCACTATTGTGCCTGTTCACTTCTTAAATGAAGACGCGGCCATCAAAAAAGGCGGTGCAGTCGTGCACGCTGCAAACGAAGTTGAAATCTCTTGTTTGCCAAAAGACTTACCTGAGTTCATCGAAGTTGACCTGAGCAATGTCGACGTTGGTACTCACCTGCACTTATCTGATCTGAAAGCCCCTAAAGGTGTGACTTTCGTTCAGTTAGCTAAAGGTCAGGACTTAGCCGTTGTATCGGTAAATAAACCAGCTGGTAAAGCAGCTGACGCTGAAGAAACTGCCGCTGAGTAATGTCTGACACTACTCAATCAGCCATTCAGTTGATTGTGGGCCTGGGAAATCCAGGCCCGGAATACAGCCAGACCCGGCACAATGCCGGTGTTTGGTTTGTCGAGCAGCTGGCTCACGCCTTTAGTTTCAGCTTAAAAAACGAACCAAAATTTTTCGGTCACACCGGCAAATTCGTCTGTGCCGGTCAAGAGTTCAAGCTCCTTATCCCCTCCACTTTTATGAATTTAAGCGGTAAAGCCGTGCTGGCTATGGCACAGTTTTACAAGCTCAGCCCTGAGCAGATCCTGGTAGCCCATGACGAAATGGCACTGGAACCGGGTGTAGCAAAATTTAAGCTGGGCGGTGGTCATGCCGGCCACAACGGTTTAAGAGACATCATCTCCCGTTTTGGCAATAACCAAAATTTTTATCGTCTGCGTCTGGGTATTGGCCACCCGGGGCATAAAGATCAGGTCACTGGCTATGTATTGGGTAAAGCGCCGGCCAGTGAGCAACAGCTTATAATGCAAAGTATTGATGAGGCGGCGCGCTGCTTTGACATTTTAGCCCGAGATGGCTTAATTAAAGCTCAGCACCGCTTACACAGTTTTAAAGCCAGCTGATATCGCTGGCACAACTATTTACAGCACGTAAAGGATACTAATATGGGTTTCAAATGTGGCATCGTTGGCTTACCAAACGTAGGCAAATCCACCCTGTTTAATGCGTTAACCAAGGCAGGCATTGAAGCGGCTAACTTTCCGTTCTGTACTATAGAGCCCAATACCGGTGTGGTACCCGTACCCGACTTACGGCTGGATAAGCTGGCGTCTATCGTTAAACCCCAGCGCGTGTTAGCCACCACCATGGAATTTGTCGATATTGCCGGCCTGGTCAAAGGCGCCTCCCGTGGTGAAGGCCTGGGTAATAAGTTTTTAGCTAACATCCGTGAAACCGATGCTATTGGCCATGTAGTGCGGTGTTTTGACGATGAAAACATTATTCACGTGGCAGGTAAAATTGATCCGGCTGACGACATTGAAACCATCAACATGGAACTGGTGTTGTCAGATATGGACAGTGCTGAACGCGCTATTTTCCGGGTCAGCAAAAAAGCCAAAGGCGGTGATAAAGACGCTAAAGCTGAAATACTGGTGCTGGAAAAAGTAAAAGCACATTTAGAAGCAGGCCATACCTTACGCCAGTTACCACTGGACAAAGAAGAAAAAGCCTTAATTGCCTATATGAACTTTTTAACCATCAAACCCACCATGTACATTGCCAATGTAATGGATGATGGCTTTGAAAATAACCCCTACCTTGACATAGTACAGGCCATTGCCGATAAAGAAGGCGCTATAGTGGTGCCGGTATGTGCGGCAATTGAGTCTGACATTGCTGAACTGGAAGACGATGAAAAAGCCGAGTTTATGGCTGACATGGGCCTGACTGAGCCGGGCTTAAACCGGGTTATTCGTGGCGGTTATTCCTTGTTAAACCTGCACACTTACTTTACCGCCGGTGTAAAAGAAGTGCGGGCATGGACCGTAGCAGTAGGTGCCACTGCCCCGCAGGCCGCTGGCGTGATCCATACCGACTTTGAAAAGGGTTTTATCCGGGCAGAAGTGGTAGCCTATGATGACTTTGTGCAATTTAACGGTGAAGCCGGTGCCAAAGAGGCCGGTAAATGGCGCCTGGAAGGTAAAGATTATATTGTTAAAGATGGCGATGTGATGCATTTTCGCTTCAACGTCTGATTTGCGCAGCGTAGCCTGTGCGCGTAGTATTAATAAACCGGTGCCAGTGGCGCCGGTTTGTCCTTTTTAGTCGGTCAGTCGCTTAAAAACGCGTTCAGACTGTGTATAAAATCAGCAAACACACCATGCAGCCGCCGCAATGGCAAAAAAACGGTTGACGCTAATAAGTCATATCAGCATAATACGCGCCACTTGCTTAGGACAAGTTAACGTGGCTACATAGCTCAGCTGGTTAGAGCACAGCACTCATAATGCTGGGGTCGCAGGTTCGATTCCCGCTGTAGCCACCACTTAATTTTACACTTTTGCATGCGGGAATGGCGGAATTGGTAGACGCACTGGATTTAGGTTCCAGCGCCGCGAGGCGTGAGAGTTCGAGTCTCTCTTTCCGCACCATAGTGTGCACCAGGTAAGTAATCAAGTTTCTGCAGGGGCGTAGCCAAGCGGTAAGGCAGCGGGTTTTGATCCCGCCATGCGTTGGTTCGAATCCAGCCGCCCCTGCCATTAACTTTATTTCTCCCAGTAGGGGCGTAGCCAAGCGGTAAGGCAGCGGGTTTTGATCCCGCCATGCGTTGGTTC
>NZ_DAINOE010000036.1:14755-35556 GCF_036735525.1 Arsukibacterium sp.
CAGCGGGTTTTGATCCCGCCATGCGTTGGTTCGAATCCAGCCGCCCCTGCCATTATTCAGAAAACCCGACCTCGCGTCGGGTTTTCGCTTTATAGAGCTGGTTTAGCTGCATCAATGTTATTAATGTTTCATCTGTAAAGGCTAGGCGCAGCGCTTAGCCATGAACAAAGCCAGCATGCTTTCGGCTTCAATCTTATGCTGCAACACTAAATTAAGTCATTGCCTACTGCATATTGCGTTAACAGCCGCTTTATAACGCCGGCCCTTGATGCCAGGCGCAGCCCCTGCTGACGCACAAAACTCAACGCATCTGACTCGCGGCTAAAGCCCTGGTAAATAAAATCCATCGCCGTCATCATCAGGCTGTTTTGCCATTTACGCTGACGTTGATAAGCGCCGAGACTGTGCGTGGCAGCCAGTTCACGGCCGGCACTAATATTGTCACTCAGACATTGCACCAACTGTATGGCATCAGCAAATCCCAGGTTAACGCCCTGGCCGGCCAGCGGATTAATCGTATGGGCGGCATCGCCTGCCAGTACCACCCGCCCTTTTACATACTGATTAGCCTGCATTCTGGCCAGCGGGAACCAGGCTGAGGATGTTAACGTTATTGCTCCCAACTCAGCGGGGAAGGCCTCAATAAAGGCGTTTTGCAGCGCCTTGGGCGAGAGTTGCGCCAGTTGTTTTATTTTGGCCGCTTCGTCATACCACACCAAAGAAGCCTGAGCCCCCGGCAGTGGCAAAAAGGCTCTGGGACCACTGGGGTAAAACTGCTGCCAGGTGATGTCTTGTTGCGGATAAGGGGTGTCAACACAAGCCACTAAACACGCCTGCTGATACTGCCAACCGCTGCTGCCAATACCCGCTAACTGACGCACCATAGATTGCGCGCCATCTGCGCCAATTAACAACGCCGCCTGCAGAGTACGATCATCACTCAGCGTGATATCCAGCTGCTGCGGCTGCTCAGCGAACGCCACTATGTGCGCATCGGTTATCACGGTAATGTGCGACGTAAATTGTTGCCACAGCGCCAACTGCAACAGGTTATTTTCGACGATATGCCCAAGATGACTGCTATGAATATCGGCCGCAGCAAAACGCAGCTGGGCTTTAGCTTCACCGGCTTGCAAATAGTGATAAGGACACAAGCGCATGGTCTCTAATACCTGCCAGGCCCCCAGCTCGGTTAACCAGCGCTCGGAGCGCAGGTTCAACGAAGACACCCGTAAATCAATAGCACTGTCAGCACTAAAGGCCGCAGGGGGCTGCTTTTCTAACAGGGTAATGCTCAGCCCCAGCCGGCTAAGGGCTACGGCCAACGCAGCCCCTACCATACCGCCACCGCTAATCACCACCTCTTTACTGTGCATCTGCTTTATCCTGCTAGGTTAGCCGCATAAACGGCAGGTATTTTTATTAAAATTTTGCTAAGGTTATCAACAAATTTGCCGCGGATAAAACCGCCAGATCAAATTAGCTGAAAAAAGATTGACGCCTGTTGAAAAATACGGCATTTTGCGCGCCCGGTTGTCATAGACTAGCCTTATAAATAGGCTATGTTACACCCCTTATACAGCAACAATACAGTGTGTGGATTTTTAACGTCTGACTTGGAGAGATCTGATGCGTAATGTAACCGTCGCAGCAACCCAAATGGTGGGTGGCTGGAATGTCGAAGAAAATATCGCCAGGGCCGAAAAACTGGTGCGTGAAGCCGCCAGTCAAGGCGCGCAGATTATCCTGATCCAGGAGTTATTTGAACGTAACTACTTTTGTCAGAAGCAAAAACCGGAATATTTGGAGTTTGCCGTGCCGGTGGCAGAAAACCAGGCGGTGCAGCACTTCGCCAAGGTAGCCAAAGAGCTGGCGGTGGTATTACCGATCAGCATTTACGAGCGAGCCGGCAACTGCCTGTATAACTCTGTGGTGATTTTAGATGCCGATGGCAGCAATTTGGGGACTTACCGTAAGAGCCATATCCCTGATGGCCCGGGCTACAGTGAAAAATATTATTTTACGCCTGGCGATACCGGCTTTAAGGTCTGGAACACCCGATATGCCAAAATTGGTGTCGGTATTTGCTGGGATCAGTGGTTCCCTGAATGTGCCCGTAGCATGGCATTACTGGGTGCTGAGCTGATTTTCTACCCGACGGCTATTGGCAGCGAACCGCACGACCCTAACATCAGTTCACGTGATCACTGGCAACGTACCCAACAAGGCCATGCCGCTGCAAACCTGACGCCGGTGATTGTCTCTAATCGCATTGGCAGGGAAACCGAAGGTGATTTTTCTATTACCTTCTATGGCAGCTCCTTTATTGCTGATCACAGCGGTGCCAAAGTGCAGGAAGCCAATGAAACCGACGAAACCGTACTGGTGCACACCTTTGATTTAGACGAAGTGGCCGCCACCCGCCGTGCCTGGGGCGTATTCCGTGACCGTCGCATCGATATTTACGATACTCTGCTGACCAAAGATGGCAAAGTTAATCCGGAGAACAGCAAGTGAGCCGCACTCTGACATCAAGCCCGCGCCAGGATGGCTTTGCCATGCCGGCAGAATGGGCAGCGCATAAGCAAACCTGGATGGTCTGGCCGGAGCGTACCGACAGCTGGCGTTTAGGCGCCAAACCTGCGCAAGCGGCCTTTGTCAACGTGATCAAGGCCATTGCCCGGTTTGAGCCGGTCAGTGTCGGGGTATCGGCCGCGCAGTATGCCAATGCTTATGCACAATTGAATTCGGCACAAACGCCTTTTCCGATCCGGGTATTGGAAATCTCCAACAATGACGCCTGGTGCCGCGACACCGGTCCTACCTTTGTTACCAATGGTAAGGGTGAGGTTCGGGGTGTCGACTGGACGTTCAACGCCTGGGGTGGCTTAAATGGTGGCCTGTATTTCCCGTGGGACAGAGATGATCAAGTCGCCAGCAAGGTCTTAAGCATTGAGCAATTGCCGCGTTACCGCACCGAAGGCTTTGTCTTGGAAGGCGGTGCCATCCATGTCGATGGTGAAGGCACTTTGCTCACCACTGAAGAATGCCTGCTAAACCCCAACCGCAATCCGCATTTAAACCGTGAGCAAATCGAAGACATGCTGCGCGAGCAGCTGGGCATCGACAAGGTGTTATGGCTGACCGACGGTATCTTTAATGATGAAACCGACGGCCATGTTGATAATATGGCTTGTTTTGTCAAACCGGGCGAAGTGCTGCTGGCCTGGACCGATGATCAAAACGATCCACAATATGCCCGCAGCAAAGCCGCACTGGATTATTTAGAAGCCAGCACCGATGCCAAAGGCCGAAAAATTAAGGTGCATAAACTGCCGGTACCTGCCCCTATCATTGCCAAAGCCGAAGAATATGCTAGTGTCGACCAGTCTATGGCGGCAATACCGCGCGAAGCCAATGCCCGTTTAGCCGGCTCTTACATTAATTTTTATTTGTGTAACGGTGGCTTAATCTTACCTACTTTTGATGATGCCAATGATCAGGTCGCCGCAGACATTCTGCAGCGCTTATTCCCGCAACATCAGGTAGTTACGGTACCCGGCCGGGAAATTTTGCTGGGCGGTGGTAATATTCACTGTATTACCCAGCAGCAACCGGCGGGTTAAAAGATGTATCAGCAACTGATTTATTAATAACGGAAGTTAGAACCCCGATTTGGTTGCCACAGAGTGTCTGAGTGAGCGCGCCAGCGTGAGCCAGTTGCTGTGGCAAGCCAAATTGGGTGTTGTAACTGGAGTGCTTCACACCTGACTCATGAAGAAAACACAATGTCTAAAGCCTGCGCCTTACATATCTTGGTTAAAAGCCGTGAACAAGCAGAAAAGCTTAAACAACAGTTAGCCAAAGGCGCTGATTTTGGCAAACTGGCCAAGCAGCATTCGCTGTGTCCGTCAGGTAAAAAAGGTGGCGATTTGGGTGAATTTCGCAAAGGACAGATGGTTAAAGCCTTTGATGATGTGGTATTTAAAGGCCCTTTGCTCGAAGTCCAGGGCCCGGTAAAAACCCAGTTTGGCTTCCACTTGATTAAAACCCTGTACCGCAGCTAAAAAAAATTGATGGGGGGTCAGGCCTTGCATTTTGCATTTGTTAACAAATGCAAAATGCAAGGCCTGACCCCCAAGGTTTTTTTTGTTAGCTTTTACCCAAGGCTTTGGCGCGCAGCTTGGCTTTTAGTTTGCCGGGGGCCTGCCGTTTAGCCGGTCCGTCATGTCGCCCGCTGTTACGCTGGCCGGGTTTATGCGCCTGAGGCTCTGTTGGCGCTTTAAAATGAGGGTTATGCTCATAGCCCGGCATAATTTGCGTCGGTAACACTTGCTGTATCAGTTTTTCGATATCCTGCAGCGCCCACAGTTCTTCCGGACCGACCAGCGTCACCGCTTCACCACTTAAACCGGCACGCCCGGTGCGGCCAATGCGGTGCACATAATCTTCTGCTACCTGAGGTAAATCATAATTGACAACATAGGGTAATTCACTGATATCCAGGCCGCGGGCAGCGATATCGGTCGCCACCAGAATACGCACCTTAGCTTGTTTAAAATCATCCAGCGCTCGCTGTCTTGCGCCCTGCGCCTTATCGCCATGGATAGCCGCTGTGCTAAGACCATCTTTTTGCAGCTGTTTAGCCAGCCGATCTGCACCGTGCTTGGTACGCACAAAAATCAGCACTTGCTGCCAGTTTCGCGCGCCTATCAGATGCGAAATTAATTCGCGCTTACGATGGCGATCGACCAGATAGACGTTTTGGCTGACGCGGTCAGCGGTGGCGTTGGCGATGGCGACTTCTACTTGAATAGGGCTGTTTAACAGCTCATCGGCCAGTTGTTTGATCTCTTTGGAATAGGTGGCTGAGAACAACAGCGTTTGTCGCTGTGCCGGTAACTTTGCCATAATGCGTTTGATATCAACCACAAAGCCCATGTCCAGCATGCGATCAGCTTCATCCAGCACTAGTACTTCCAGTTGGCTTAAATCAACCGTTTGCTGGTGCAAATGGTCAATTAAGCGACCCGGGGTCGCCACCAGGATATCCAGCCCCTGCTCAGCGGCATCATACTGTGGCCGGATAGACACGCCGCCATAAAACACCGCCGTTTTAATACTCAGATAACGGCTGTAGGTCAGCACACTATCATGCACCTGTTGCGCAAGCTCACGGGTGGGGGTAAGCACTAACACCCTGACCTGACCGGCAGTTAATACCTTAGGCGCATTGAGCAGTTGTTGCAGCAATGGTAAAGTAAAGGCGGCTGTTTTACCGGTACCGGTTTGGGCACCTGCCAGCACATCTTTACCGGCTAGAATAAGCGGAATGGTTTGCAGTTGCACTGGCGTAGGGCTTTGATACCCCTGCTCAGTTAGTACCCGTAAAAGTGGCTCAGGCAGAGCTAAAGCTTGAAACGACATGAATTTTCCTGATTTTACCGCAGCAAGCCGCGCTAACAACACTGTAATGCGCTATTGTAGCAGAAGCAGACTGGACAACATAATTAGCCACATGACAGCAAGCCTCTGGTTCATTTATATGGTAAGAACGGCAAGCGGCCAGTTATATACTGGCATCAGCACCGATCCTGTGCGCCGCTTACGACAACATCAAGGCGAATTGGTGGGCGGCGCTAAAGCACTGCGTGGCAAGGGCCCGCTTAGTTTGGTGTATCAGCAACCGATGCCAGACAGGGCCAGCGCCAGCAAAGCCGAGTATCAATTAAAACAACTCACAAAAACGGTCAAAGAGCAGCTTATAAGCGAGCAGTAATGGACAATTTTTATCTGGTACTGTGTTACCTTGTTATAGGTTATGCCCTAAGACAGCTGCCCTCTATGCCGCAAAGCAGTGGTATAGCGCTTAATTTATATGTGCTCTATGTAGCGCTACCGGCGCTGATTTTAAAAAACATTCCGCTGCTGCAGTTCTCCAGCGAACTGCTTATCCCGGC
This sequence comes from Arsukibacterium sp., assembly GCF_036735525.1. Taxonomy (NCBI): domain Bacteria; kingdom Pseudomonadati; phylum Pseudomonadota; class Gammaproteobacteria; order Chromatiales; family Chromatiaceae; genus Arsukibacterium; species Arsukibacterium sp. The sequence continues at coordinate 20,716 of NZ_DAINOE010000036.1, forward strand.
GCTAACGCCATGGATTCTGGTAGTGTTGGTAATACTGTCGGTATTACTGCTCAGTAAAGCCTTCGGCTGGAGCCGAGAAATCACCGGCGCGCTGTTGATTATCCTGCCTTTGGGTAACACCTCCTTTTTAGGCTTTCCAATGACGCAGGCGCTGTTTGGCAACGAGGGCATGCCCTATGCAGTGGTCTATGATCAAATAGGCTCCTTTATTGCGCTGGCGACCTACGTCACTATAGTGGCCGCTATCTATAGCCCGACGGCTGCGAAACCCAGCTTAAAAGGTATTGCCATTAAAATAGTGACCTTCCCGTCTTTTATTGCGCTTTGTGTGGGCTTGCTGCTAAGAGATGTCAGTTACCCTCCTTTAGCTAATGCCCTGATTGATAATCTGGCGGCTACCCTGGTGCCGGTGGTGATGATAGCGGTAGGGTTTCAGCTGAGCTTTCGTTTTTGTAAACAGGAGCTTTCACCGTTATTTAGCGCTCTGGTGGTAAAGTTAGCACTGATGCCACTGACGGCATGGCTAATTTGGAGCAGCCTTGGCCAAAGTGGTTTGGCGGTGCAGGTCAGTGTGTTTCAGGCGGCAATGCCGCCGATGATATCAGCAGGCGCGGTGGCCATCATGGCAGGCCTTGCACCACGACTGGTCAGTGGTATTATCGGTTTTGGTATTTTATGTGGCTTAGTCAGCCTGCCTATAGTGTTCTGGCTATTACAACACACCTAAAAAGGTCTTCATGGAAAAGTTTACGCTCTGGTTCAACACTATTTTAGACGCTTTACAACAACCCCTGTACTGGTGGCAACTGCTGGCTTTAACGCTGGCGGCCTTACTGGCCTCAGTGGCCAATACAAAGCTGCAACAGTTGGTGGCGGCACAAAGCCTGCAACAAGGTGGTTTTCGTCATTTAGCTGTGCGCAGTATTCAGCGGCTGCTGTGGCCACTGACCGCCTTATTAATTTTACTGCCGATAAAAGCCGTATTTGAGTGGTATCAACTGCCAATGCAGTTGCTGCAAGTAGCAGTACCGGTCCTACTGGCCTTAGCCTTAATCCGTTTATCCATTTATATGCTGCGCAAAGCCTTTACCGTCAGCCCTTTGCTGAAGTCTTCCGAAAACCTGCTGGCTGGCTTGGTTTGGATTGCGGTGATTCTGCATCTGGCTGGCTGGTTACCGCTGGTACTGGATATGCTGGATAGCCTGGCGCTGACATTGGGTGATACCCGTGTCTCAGTACTCTCAGTACTAAAACTGGTCTTTATGATAGCGCTGGCCTTTACCATTGCCATTTGGCTGGCCGAGCTGATTAGCAAGCGCTTACAACAGTCCGCTTATATCAGCCCTAGCATGCGGGTCGGTTTTGCTAAATTCAGTAAGTTTTTACTGGTGACCCTGGCGTTTCTAATTGCGCTAAATGCCGTAGGCATTAACCTCAGTTCACTGGCGGTGTTTGGTGGCGCGCTCGGGGTCGGTTTAGGCTTTGGTTTACAGCGTATCGCCTCTAATTTTATTAGTGGCTTTATTCTGGTATTAGACCGCTCAATTAAGCCCGGCGATGTGATAACGGTTGGCGATAAATTTGGCTGGGTTGAACAACTGAATGCCCGCTATGTCGTGGTGCGTAACCGTGAAGGTGTCGATACCCTTATTCCGAACGAGAACCTGATCACCTCAGAAGTAATTAACTGGAGCTATGCGGATCCTAATGTGCGGGTGATTATCAAAGTTCAGATAAGCTATGATGATGACCCAGAGCATGCCATGGCGCTGATGCTCGACTGTGCTTACGCGTCCCCCCGGGTACTAAAAGATCCTTTACCCACAGTGCGTTTAATGGAATTTGCCGATAGCGGCATTGAGTTACAGTTACGGGTGTGGATTGCTGATCTGGAAAAAGGCACAGGTGCGGTGAAATCTGATATTAATCTGGCGATTTGGCGCGCCTTTAAGCAGCACCAGATCACCATTCCTTATCCGCAGCGTGATTTGCATATCAAATCGGGCTGGCCACCAGCCAAGATCGCAGATGACTAAGACCAACAGCCAGGCGGCACTGTTACTGGTTGGGCTTGGCGACCTGGGTGGCCGTATCGCCAGCTTGGCGCAACAAGCTGACATCAAGGTTATCGGCATGCGCCGCGGCACTCAGACGCCAGCGGGTGTCCAGCTGCTACAACACGATGCCAGTACCCCCTGGCCTGCAGTAGCCGAGCCTATTGCCGATCTGCTACTTTGCCTGTCGCCAGATAACCGTAGCCCTGCGGCCTACCAGCAGGCCTATTGCCAGGTGGCAGAGCAGGCACTTCACTGGTGGCAACAACAAGCTACGCCACCACATATCTGGCTGATCTCCTCTACCAGCGTCTATGGCCAGCAACAGGGCGAATGGGTCGATGAGCAAAGTCCGCGCCAACCGCTGACCGACACCGCCAGGCTGTTAGTGCAGACAGAGCAGCGTTATTTGCAAAGCTCAGCGCCTGTTACCATTTTACGCCCCTCAGGCCTCTATGGCCCTGGCCGCACTTATCTGTTGCGCCAGGCCCAGGCCACTGCGCCTGACGCCAAGCCACCAGCAGACGACCACTACACTAACCGCATTCATATTACTGATGCTGCCCGCGCTGTAGTGCATTTGCTGCAATTACGCCGCCGCGGCGCCACACTGGCTGACAGTTATAACCTGTCTGATACGCAACCAGCACCGCTGCAGCAAGTGTTGAGTTTTATCCGCCAGCAGTTGCTGGCACAGCCGCAAGCCGAGGCCCCGATCACCACTGCGCTGGGTGGCAAGCGCATCAGCAGTGCCCGTTTGGCGGCCAGCGGCTTTGTCTGGCAGTATCCGGATTACCGTAGTGGCTATCTAAGTATGCTCAATAACAACTAGTGCAGCGCTTCATAGATTAAACTGAGAATAGTGCCATAGCGGCCGGTTTCAAAGCTGTCGCCGCTAAACTGGTAACCCTGACTGCCATCTGGCACTATCGGGCTATGCTTTTTGTTAGTCAGCAACACCACCAACAGATGCTCAGAAGGATCTATCACCGTGGCCACGCCTGTCCAGCCGGTATGGCCATACGCAGTGTCGCTGGCATAGGCACCAAAATGCCAGCCCAGATCGCCAGCAGTCGCCGTGCGCCAGCCCAAGCCAAAACGATGGTCAAGGCTGGAAGGACTCACAAATTGTGCCAGTGTCGGGACGTTGAACAAGCGTTGCCAACCATAACCCCCTTGCTGCGCAGCAACACTCATCAGCACCGCCAGCTCGCGCGCCGAACTAAACAAGCCGGCATGCCCTGCCACGCCTTCAAGCGCATGAAAGGCTTTTTCATCATGGACTTCACCGCGAATAACGCCGTTTCTGTTTGCCGGAAAACTGACCCGGCCTCCGCGACTATTGCCATCCAGCTCAGTGGCCGCGATCTGTTGCGCTAGCACGCCCTTTTGCAATGGATTAAACAGGGTTCGCGTGAGCCCAAGCGGCTGGTACAAACGCTGCTCGACAAAGTGATCCAATGGCTGTGCCGTTAAGCGTTCAACCAGAATACCCAACAACATATAATTGATATCACTATAACGGGCTGTCCACCCCCGCTCAGCGGCAAAAGGCACCCGCTGCAACAGCAAATAATCAGTATAAGCTTTATTCAGCGAGTAAAACTCCACGCCATTGCGGTTATCCGGGCGGTGAAAATGCACCTCTGGCGCATAACCACTGCTGTGTTGTAATAAATCACGCACTTTCAGCTGTTCACGCCCCTCGCCGCGATACTCGGGCAGGTAGAAGCTCAATGGCTGGTTAATATCCAGCATGCCGTGGCTGACCAGTTGCATCAGCGCATAATTGGTGGCATACATTTTGGTATTCGACGCAATATCAAACAGCGTATCGGTTTGCATAGGCTCAGGTGCGGCCAACAGTTGGCCAACGCTGTCATAGCGACTGGCATAGCCATAAGCCGTTTCTTTGATAATTCGGCCCTGATGCACCACTAACAGCACCGCACCCGGAAAGCCCGCCGCTACCTCAGCATGAATCAGCTGATCGACAGCGTTAAAGGGGCTGTCCACCTCAGGCTGCGCGGGCTGTTGTAATGTTGGGAAGGGTATCGCCAGTGCAATGCTGGCATCGGCTGGCTCCAGCGTGATTAAGCGTAACTGGTTATCACCACTGCGGGTATAGCCAGATAAATCCACCTTAAACGGCTGCCCATTGTCCGGTTGCTGCAGGCTTAACAGCTGGCCGTTAATCGCCAGCTGCAGCTGCCTCGCCTGTTGCATATCGACAATAAGCTCGCCCTGGCCGGCATAAGCAAAAAAACGCCGGCGGTTATTCAGCCCCTGGCGCTCACTGCGTTGCTCTGGCCATTGCAGATGAAGTTGGCCAGTTTTATCCAACAATGCAGCCTGTTCAACTGGCGTTAAGTCGCTGAGCACTGGCCCTGCTGGCGGGCTATCCAGTGCCAGCTTAGTGACACAGCCACTTAACAGTAAAGCAGCAAACACCGCACTGAGTAACACACGGCAGCAGCATGCTCCTTTTTGGCCAGAACGACTGAGCGGGTACTGCATTGGATCTAGGCTCCTGCTACCAGATTAACCCGGGCTTATTCAGGCACTGCCAATCATTCTGCGCAGTACATAATGTAAAATCCCGCCATGCCGATAGTATGCCAGCTCAGTACCGGTATCAATACGACAAATCATCTCAATTTTTTGGGTGTCACCATTAGCAAAGGTAATAAATACGGCAACTTTTTGCTGCGGTTTTACACTGTTTAAGCCGCTGATACTAAAGGTCTCTGCCCCCGTTAATTGCAAATTTTTGCGATCCACACCAGTCTGAAACTGCAGCGGCAACACGCCCATACCAATCAAGTTTGAGCGATGTATCCGCTCAAAAGACTCGGCCAGAACCGCGCGCACCCCAAGCAGCAAAGTGCCTTTTGCTGCCCAGTCGCGCGATGAACCTGTGCCATATTCCTTACCTGCCACCACGACCAGCGGAGTGTTGTCACTACGATAGCGCTCTGCTGCGTCAAAGATATCCATTTGCTCGGTTGAGGGGTAATGCACTGTTACGCCACCCTCAGTGCCGGGTGCCATTTCATTACGGATCCGCACATTGGCAAAGGTACCGCGCACCATCACTTCATGGTTGCCGCGACGTGAGCCATAGGAATTAAAGTTAGCCTCAGCTACCCCCAGGGAGTTCAGGTAATGTCCTGCCGGACTGCTAGCTTTAATGGCACCGGCCGGGGAAATATGATCGGTTGTCACGGAATCTCCAAGCAACGCCAGCAGCCGCGCTTCAGAAATATCCTTTACCGGTTCAGGTGTGCGTCCCATGCCCTGAAAAAAACTGGGCTGGCGAATATAACTCGATTCTGGCCAGGTATAGGTTTTATCTGTCGGCACCTTGATGGCTTGCCAGTCAGCATCACCGCTGAATACGTCGGCATATTCGCTTGTAAACATGCTACTTTGTACTTTGGCTACCTCGTCTGCAATCTGCTGATTAGTTGGCCAGATATCCTGCAGAAAAACCGGCTTGCCGTCTTTATCTTGCGCAATAGGCTCTTTGCTTAAATCAATATTCACCGTACCTGCTAACGCAAAGGCCACGACTAAAGGCGGCGAGGCCAACCAGTTAGATTGCACTAAGGGGTGAATACGCCCTTCAAAATTGCGATTACCTGACAACACGGCAGACACATTCAGCTGTTGTTCGCTGATGGCTTGCGCCCACTGTTTATCCAGCGGCCCAGAATTGCCAATGCAGGTAGTGCAGCCATAACCCACCAGATGAAAACCCAGTTGCTCCAATGGCTGCATTAAACCGGCTTGTTCCAAATAGCGGCTAACCACTTTAGAGCCTGGCGCCAACGAGCTTTTCACCCAGGGTTTACGGGTCAAACCTTTTGCCAGTGCATTTCTGGCCAGCAGGCCGGCGGCCATCAACACACTGGGATTGGAGGTATTGGTGCAAGAGGTAATGGCAGCGATCACTACCCCATGGTGCTGCAGTATCATACTAGAGGCATCCCGCGCGACAGCTTTATGCTCTGCCCCGGCTTGCGTCTGACTGCCGCCCTCATCCAGCATGGTGGCTTTACGCTCTGCTGTAGCCTTGAGCTGCAAGGCTAACATATCATCACAGTGTTGCTTAAGCGCCGGCAAGCTGACTTTATCTTGCGGCCGCTTGGGTCCAGCCAGCGAGGGCACCACAGTGGATAAATCTAAATGGAGCACATCGGTGTAAATGGCTTGGTGTCCAGGCTTACGCCACAAGCCCTGTGCCTGACAGTAGGCTTTTACCCTGGCAATCACCGCCTCGTCACGACCGGTTAGCGCCATATAATCGAGGGTTATCTGATCTACCGGAAAAAAGCCGCAGGTGGCACCGTACTCTGGCGCCATATTGGCAATGGTCGCCCGATCTGCCAGGCTTAAATGATCCAGGCCATCGCCAAAAAATTCGACAAACTTACCGACCACGCCTTGCTTGCGCAGTAATTCAGTGACCGTGAGCACCAAATCAGTGGCGGTGATGCCGGCGACCAGCTTACCGGTAAATTCCAGCCCCACCACTTCGGGAATAAGCATAGATACCGGCTGACCCAGCATAGCGGCTTCAGCTTCAATGCCGCCAACCCCCCAACCTAGTACGCCCAGAGCATTGATCATAGTGGTATGCGAATCGGTGCCCACCAGCGTATCCGGATAGACCTGAGTGACGCCATCAGTAGTGCTGGCCCAGACACTTTGGGCTAAATACTCCAGGTTAACCTGATGGCAAATACCGGTACCCGGTGGCACCACTTTAAAGTTGGCAAAGGCCTGCTGGCCCCAACGTAAAAAGCTATAGCGCTCAAGATTGCGCTGCATTTCAATGGCCACATTCTGTGCAAAGGCGCTGTCAGTGGCAAAATGATCCACCATCACTGAGTGGTCAATCACCAAATCCACCGGCGATAACGGATTAATGCTATCCGGATCTTCACCCAGCTCAGCCACCGCCGCACGCATCGCGGCTAAATCGACTACCGCCGGCACCCCGGTAAAATCCTGCATCAGCACCCTGGCCGGCCGAAAAGCAATTTCACGCTGTGCGCTACCATGCTTTTGCCAATCCACTAATGCCTGAATGTCCTGCTCAGTCACCGTATCGTTATCCAGATTGCGCAGCAGGTTTTCCAGTAACACTTTTAGCGAAAAGGGTAATTTGTCGATGGTGCCGTGTAAGGTAGCCGCTTTGGCTAAACTGAACATCTGATAGTCTTTATCAGCGACGCTCAGTAAGGCGGCATAGGGATTCGTCTGGCTCATAACAGTCCTTGGTTAATGGGTTCTTAACCAAGTGTAGTGCATCTGTACTGGTTTAGGCATAAACCGCGGCAGATGGGGTAAATAGTCAGCTAAACAAAAAGGCCGCAACTGCGGCCCTTGTCGCTAAAACACCTCGTTACTTGTGAGGGGCATTAACTTAAGGTGATTTTCGCAAACTTGCGCTTCCCCACCTGATAAATATCGCTGCTGCCTTTAACAATCTCCAGTTTAGGGTCATCTATACGGCTTTCGCCGTTTAATTTAACCGCCCCCTGCTTGATCATGCGGATAGCTTCAGAGGTACTGGCCACCAACCCCGCCTCTTTTAACAGGTTGGCTACAGGCATAGTGTCGCCGTCACAGTTTAGTGTCAGCTGCTCAATGTCATCTGGCAACGCATTTTTACTAAAGCGTTGGGTAAAATCCTGGTGTGCCGCCTCTGCCGCGGCGTCATCGTGAAAACGGGCAATAATTTCTTTGGCCAGCAAGATTTTCACATCACGCGGATTGGCCCCTGCAGCGACTTGCTGTTTCAGCTGCTGAATGTCAGTTAAAGGCTTAAAGCTGAGTAAATCGTAGTAACGCCACATTAATTCGTCTGAGATAGACATAATTTTGCCAAACATCTCTGTTGGCGCATCGGTAATACCGACATAGTTGCCCAACGACTTGGACATTTTTTGCACGCCGTCCAGGCCTTCCAGCAATGGTACCATCATCACCGTCTGTGGCCGTTGCCCTTCATCCTTTTGCAGCTCACGGCCCATCAGCAAGTTAAAGCGTTGATCGGTGCCGCCCATCTCCACATCCGCCTCAAGCGCTACCGAATCCCAGCCTTGCACCAGCGGATATAAAAACTCATGAATAGCAATCGACTGATTATTGGCATAACGCTTTTTAAAATCGTCACGCTCAAGCATCCTCGCCACGGTTTGTCTGGCGGCCAGTTTAATCATGCCTGCTGCGCCCAACTCGCCCATCCATTCTGAATTAAAGGCAACGCGGGTTTTCGCCGGATCAAGAATTTTAAATACCTGCTCTTTGTAGGTTTCGGCATTGGCCAGAACATCGTCACGACTCAGCGGCTTACGGGTAACATTTTTACCACTGGGATCACCAATCATGCCGGTAAAATCCCCGATCAGAAAAATAACCTCATGCCCCAACTGTTGAAAGGTACGTAATTTGTTAATCAGTACCGTATGGCCCAGGTGCAGATCAGGGGCAGTAGGGTCAAAGCCAGCCTTTACTTTCAGCGGCTTACCTTCCTTTAATTTGGCAATAAGCTCATCTTCCAGCAAAATTTCTTCGCAACCGCGTGTTAACTCTGCTAATGCCTGTGCCCAGTCGGCCATTTTACTCTCCTGAATATTCATCATTTTGCTCACTATTGCGGCATTCTATAGCATGTGCAGGCCAGGTGAAACGCACAAAAGTCTGGTATCTTCGAAAATTTCAGTATATGCTCGCTTTTTAACCGTTTCCTGAGATTTACAGCGGCATGCCTCATTTTGTTAAGCAACTCCCCACCCGACACCGTTTCTTTATTCTGCTGCTTTTGGTGCTGCTGTCGGTATTGTTGTTGCTGCCCTCTGACCGTGCTACCGCATCAAAGGGCAGCCAAAGTGAGGCGTTGCAAGTCGGCAAACGTTACAGCCTGCCTCAACCTTTTGCCAGTGACACCGCTAATACAGAAGTATCTGACACCTTGTTGTTGAACAGCGAACCTGAATACGCCCAGTTAACATGGACCACCTTGCAGGTACAACGCGGCGACGTATTATCCAGTTTGTTTCGTAAAGCCGGTGTCGATCAGCAAAGCATGCTCGCCATTCTGGCCTTAGGCGACAGCACTAAAACCCTGAAGCGGCTATTCCCGGGCGAACAATTACAATTTGGCCTGGACGAACACGGCCAGTTGCTAGAGCTGCGTTATGACATTGATAAACTCACCAGCCTATGGGTAAGCCGCCAGCCACAAGGCCATTACCTGGCCACTGTCACAGAGAAGCAGGTAGAGAAGCGCCAGCAATTTGCCAGTGCGCAAATCCGTTCAACGTTCTGGCAGGCGGGGATCAGCGCGGGCTTGTCAGAGTCTCAAATCATGCAACTGGCCGGTATCTTTGGCTGGGATATCGATTTTGCACTGGATATTCGTGCCAATGACAGTTTTAGCGTGATCTACGAAGCGCAGTTTGTCGATGGCGAATTTATTGGCAATGGTGCCATTATTGCGGCGCAATTTCAGAATCAGAGCCATTTGTACCAAGCGGTGCGTCATAGCGATGGTAACTATTACAAACCTAATGGTGCCAGTATGCGCCAGGCCTTTTTGCGGGCGCCGGTCAGCTTTCAGTATGTCAGCTCTAACTTTAACCCACGGCGCTTACACCCGGTACTGGGCACAGTGCGGGCCCACAATGGCGTAGATTATGTAGCACCTGTGGGCACACCAATTATGGCGGCCGGTGATGGCCGGGTCACCCATTCAGCCTATAACAATGTAAACGGCCACTATGTGTTTATTCAGCACGCCAATAACATCGTTACCAAATATCTGCATTTATCCCGACGTGACGTTAAAGCCGGTGACAGAGTGCGGCAAAGTCAGACCATAGGCCGTTTAGGCGCAACGGGCAGAGTCACTGGCGCCCACCTGCACTATGAGTTTTTACTGGACGGCGTACATCGTAATCCACGAACGGTGAAACTGCCGCAGGCCACTCCCCTTACCGGCGCCGAGCAGCAACAATTTAGCGCTTTTGCCCAGCCTATTCTGGCACAATTACAAAGCCAGGAACGCTTGTTACTGGCCAAAGCGGATTAAGCATCCGCATCAGCAACGCATGAGGGCCGGTCAGATGTTATATATGGGGATTATGTCCGGCACCAGTTTAGATGGTATTGATGTGGTGTTGGCAGACATTGGCCCGCATGCTATCTCCAGCCAAGCCAGTTTACTCATCCCTTTCTCACCCGCCTTACGCCAGTCATTACAACAACTAAGCCAGCCGGGTAACAATGAAATTGAATTACTGGGCCCTACCGAACTGCAATTAGCCGAAGCCTATGCCGGGGCAGTAGCTCAGCTGCTGCAACAAGCCGGCGTTAAGGCCAGCGCCATAACGGCCATTGGCTGTCATGGCCAGACCATCCGTCACCGCCCCGATGGCCAGTGGCCTTTTAGTTATCAGATTGGCGATATGCATAAACTGGCGATGTTAAGCCAGCTACCGGTCATTGCCGATTTTCGCCGTAAAGATATCGCTTATGGTGGCCAGGGTGCGCCCTTAGTCCCGGCTTTTCACCGGGCGGTGTTTCATCAGCCAGGCAAGCGCCGCGCTATCATTAATATTGGGGGTATCGCCAATGTCACGCTGTTGCTGCCGGATAATCAGGTGCTGGGCTTTGATAGTGGCCCCGGTAATGCACTAATGGATAACTGGATGCAGCAGATTAACGGCCAGGCCTATGATCAGCATGGCCAGTTTGCCGCCAGCGGGCAATGGCAACCGGCACTGCTGCAGGCCATGTTGCAAGAGCCGTATTTTGCCCGGCCGGCCCCGAAAAGCACCGGGCGCGAAGTGTTTAACCTGAACTGGCTACAGCAGTTTTCACTATCGCAGCTGGGCGCAGCAGATGTGCAGCGCACCTTATGCCGACTGACGGCACAAAGCATTGTCGACAGCCTCGACGCTTATCAGCCTGAGCAGTTGTATATTTGCGGTGGCGGCGTGCACAACAAGCAGTTAATGGCCGATTTAGCCGAGCTGCAAAGTGCACCTGTATTGAGTACTGAAGAACTGGGGATCGCGCCCGACTGGGTAGAAGCGATGGCCTTTGCCTGGCTGGCTTATGCCTACGAGCAGCAGATCCCCGGTAACCTGCCTGAGGTCACCGGGGCCAGTAAAGCTTGCGTACTGGGGGTAAAATACCTGCCCTGAACTTCGTTGTTTGCGCTTTAGCCTACCAGCGCCAACAAAATCCCTGCTGCCACAGCCGAACCAATCACCCCTGCGACATTAGGGCCCATAGCGTGCATCAGCAAAAAGTTATGCGGATTCGCTTGTAAGCCTACTTTATTCACAACCCGCGCGGCCATTGGCACAGCGGACACCCCAGCGGCACCAATCAACGGATTAATCGGCTGTGTAGACAATTTAGACATTAACTTGGCCATCAGCACCCCGGCAGCTGTACCTATGGCAAAGGCCACCATGCCCAATCCCAATATGCCTAAGGTTTGCGTCGTTAAAAACATCTCGGCGCTTAGCCTGGAGCCTACTGCCAAGCCTAAAAAGATGGTCACTATATTAATCAGCTCATTTTGCGCCGTTTTACTTAAGCGATCGACCACACCACATTCGCGCATTAAATTGCCCAGACAAAACATGCCAATAAGCGGACTGGCAGTAGGCAGCAACATAATGGTCAGCAGTAATAACAGTATAGGAAATACGATTTTTTCACGCTTACTAACCTGGCGCAGCTGGGTCATTTGAATTTGCCGCTCGGCTTTGCTGGTTAGCGCCTTCATAATCGGCGGCTGTATTAAGGGTACCAGCGCCATATAAGAATAAGCTGCCACAGCTATAGCACCCAATAAGTCGGGCGCTAACTTCGAGGCTAAAAAGATCGCCGTTGGACCATCAGCGCCACCAATGATGGCAATAGCTGAGGCTTCTTTCAAAGTAAAACTGATGCCAGGCACCCAGTTAAGGGCTATGGCGCCAAATAAGGTAGCAAAGATGCCAAACTGTGCCGCCGCACCTAAAAACAGCATTCGCGGGTTAGCAATCAAGGCGCCAAAATCGGTCATGGCGCCTACGCCCAGAAAAATCAGCAAGGGGAATAAGCCAGTACCAATACCGACTTCATAAAACATATACAACAAACCACCAGGCTCACCCAGGCCAGCCAATGGAATATTGGTCAGAATAGCGCCAAAACCTATAGGCAAAAGCAGCAAAGGCTCAAAGCCGCGGGCAATCGCCAGATAAAGCAAACCTAAGCCCACCAGCATCATCAGCACCTGGCCCGGGGTAAAGTGTACTATACCGGTTGAAGCAATTAAGGTAGCAAAAGCGTCCATGGTTAATCCTTGCGAAGCTGCACTCGTCGTAGCATGCGTAATAACAGTGATAAAAAAGGTTAATCGAAGCTAATCATCACATCGCCGGTAGTGACACTGTCACCTGCCGCCACATGAATAGCTGCTATTACACCGTCTGCTACTGCGCGCACTTCGGTTTCCATTTTCATCGCTTCCATAATAATCACCACGTCACCACGCTTAACGCTGGCACCGACCTTGGTATTAATTTTCCAGATATTACCTGCTAAAGGGGCATTCAGCGTGGCGCTGCCGGTCACAGAAGCACTGCCAGGAATATTTTCTGATACCACAGGTTTAATGCTGCTGAGCTCGCCGCTGGCCGCCACTTCAACCTCATAGGCTTTGCCATCGACCCGCACACTGTATTTAGCCGGACCGCTGTGCACCGGCACGGGCTTGGACGACGCTTTGGCGGGTGCCGGGGCTTGCTCTGGCGGTGGCTCAAAGGCCGCAGGATTATTGCGGTTTTTAAGGTATTTCAGGCCAACCTGTGGAAACAAGGCATAGGTTAATACATCATCCTGCACCGCTTCGGCCAAATCAATGCTTTCACTTTTGGCCAGCGCCACTAATTCGCTATGCAGTTTGTCCATTTCCGGCGCTAATAAATCTGCCGGCCGGCATTGAATAGCAGTGCCGCCTGCCAGCACTTTTTGCTGCAGCTCGGCATTGACCGGTGCCGGAGTGGCACCATATTCACCTTTAAGTACCCCGGCGGTCTCTTTGGTAATGCTCTTGTAGCGCTCGCCGGTCAGTATATTCAACACCGCCTGAGTGCCGACAATTTGTGATGTCGGCGTCACCAGCGGTAAAAAACCCAAATCTTCACGTACCCGTGGGATCTCCTGCAATACCGCATCCATTTTATCCAGCGCGCCCTGCTCTTTTAACTGGCTCTCCATATTGGTCAGCATGCCCCCTGGCACTTGCGCCAGCAGTATGCGCGCATCAACACCTTTTAATGAACCTTCAAATTGCGCATATTTTTTGCGAACTTCGCGAAAGTATGCCGCGATATCGGCTAACAAGGGCAGATCTAAGCCGGTATCACGCTCAGTACCTTCGGTAATGGCTACCAGGGTCTCAGTGGCACTATGACCATAGGTCATACTCATTGATGAAATAGCGGTGTCCAGCATATCAATGCCGGCATCAATGGATTTTTGATAGGTGGCGGTACTCAGACCAGTAGTAGCATGACACTGCATTGCCAGCGGGATCTTGGTTGCTTCTTTAATGCGGGTCACCAGCTCTTCAGCCACATAAGGCTTGAGTAAACCGGCCATATCTTTAATACAAATCGAATCGCAGCCCATATCTTCCAACTGACGCGCCATATCCACCCACATATCTATGGTATGCACAGGGCTGACGGTATAAGACATAGTGCCCTGAGCATGGGCACCCACTTTAATGGCGGCTTGTACTGCAGTCTGCAAATTGCGAATGTCATTCATCGCATCAAAAATACGGAACACATCCACGCCGTTGGCATGTGCCCGCTCGACGAAGGCAGTAACCACATCATCAGCATAATGCCGGTAACCCAATAAATTCTGACCACGCAACAACATTTGTTGCTTGGTGTTTGGCATGGCTTTTTTCAGCTCACGGATCCGATGCCAGGGATCCTCACCTAAATAACGAATACAGGCATCAAAGGTGGCACCACCCCAGGATTCCATTGACCAATAGCCTACTTTATCCAGCTTACTGGCAATGGGTAGCATATCTTCCAGCCGTAAACGGGTGGCCAGCAGCGATTGATGCGCATCGCGCAGTACCAGTTCAGTTAATAGCAAAGGCTTCGTCATGCCAGCATCCTCTAGTTAGTGTTGTGTTTGGCGATATTGATGCACGGCAGCGCTAATGGCTGCTACCACAGCGGGTGAGACAGCATTATTACTACTCTCTGTTGCTGCCGTTTTTTCGGCTGGCTTGACCGGAAAATAACGCTGCATAATCTTACCGCTGAGCAGCATCAGTAGCACCAGGCCACAAAGAAAAGCAAATACTGAGCCCATTCCCAGCAACATCAGCATGGCAGATTCGAGCAGCAAGTCGGTGATCATAAACCTCTCCTGACATATTTTAACGATGCGCTAAGTTACAAGCTTAGTAGATTTAACTACACTGCTATGGAAATAACAGTGCTGTACTTTGCACCATTATGCTTGCTTCGATGTAGCAGCATGCATAAAAGTCAGTGATAGCTAATATTTATGCAAACAATAGACATAATATTGCAGCATTACAAAGTCATGCAAAAGACGCTTTTATGTCTAGCCGTCTAAATATAAATGGAACCCTGGCAGATGACAAGCAGAAAAATCGTTTAATAGCTAGCCAGCTTAAATTGATAGTGTCAAAATTTCTTCGCTTAAATCCGTTACCAAT